>SAAG01000220.1 GCA_010119095.1 Candidatus Altimarinota bacterium | reverse complement strand
GGAAACCCGATGGCGATCCTGCTCGACGGGAGCACGGGGAGACTGACCATAGCCGACCCGGAGAACCCAACCACTGGCGATTTCCTCCGGATGGACAGGGGGAAGTTGGAGACGTACTTCTACGCCGGAGACGGCTATCACATGGTCAAGAACCTGAGGCGCATGGAGACTGGGGTTGCGGAGAACAATACGGTCGTCGAACTACCTGGATACTGGCCATCTATCCCCAAGGTCTTCGTCACACCGCGAACGATTCAGACCTACTCCAAGGATTATCCTTCGCAATCGCAGTCCGTGGACTACGCCGCCACGAATATCACGTGGGACCCGACGACGAAGGTGGCGACGTTCAAGCCGTTGGCAAGGCTGGTTCTATCTGCTGGTAGAGATGTTTACTTGCCGGGTCTCACGGTGAACTACGCATATTCCGACGGCGCTGGGTCGTTGCCGTACGCGGTGGAAACAGGGGAGTATACCATTCCTGCGAACGTCGAAACGATCACCGTGAAGGCTGCGTGTTATGCACAGAAATTCATTGGGGGTGGCCCGACTCACGCGACATACGAAGGGCTGACGGTCATTGTGAGAGCCGTGGTAAGTGGGACTGGTGGCGGGACTTTCATTATTGGAGCGGCAGGAATCCCTGATAAGGAAGTAAATCTGAGGTACTACCCCGCTGGGGAGACCTCGCTGGTACAAGGGAATGTGAACTTCCCAGCGTCTGCATCCCCAAGGACTGTGAAGATTAGATTCACGGTCGCGTCCGACGGTTACCCCTACTCTATCTCGCCTTCTGTTGGATACAGCTGGCCCATCGACGAGCAGACAGCATTTTGGGGCAGATTCGTGGAAGTGTCCTACGCCAATACGGGAGCGTCAATTATAAGCGAAGGATATTTGAACTACATCGCCATAGGCGAATAAGGAGGAATGACGATGCCGTGGTATAGAGAAGGAACGGTGACGGCGACGACTGGCTCGAAGGCCGTCACTGGCGTAGGGACATTCTGG
>SAAG01000219.1 GCA_010119095.1 Candidatus Altimarinota bacterium | reverse complement strand
TTTTTGTCTAGTGGTTTAGTATCTGTCTTATCTCTTTCTATTACTCAAACTGCATCAACTATGATAAAGTGAGTTTTTGTCAGGTTTCTATCTTGTTCACTTGTTACTTGATTGAAATCACTATCATCTATTATTCTTACTCATCTACCTTTCATTTGTTCAAAAAGTAATTGTGATTTTACACTTCTCATAAAAAATACTATTTCAAGTGGTTTGATATCTGTTCAAGTAGCTATCATATCAACTGTAACTGCGATACGAGGATGATAACCAGTTCTAAAATCACTTATCAAATCTTCTGGTTTTTTACCTGTTGTCTTGTATGTGATTTTTTGACAAAAATCATTTCATCTAGCAAACTCTTGTCTTACTATTTTTACTATATCTTCAGCATGTGAATCATCTTTTGCAAATATAAGAGTTTTTGGAACTTCTGTTCTTCCAGGGAATATCTCTGTAAATAGATTTTGTTTAAATGTCTTTATAATTGTTCTTATTTGGTCTATGGATACAACAGATCTATCAAGGTCTTTTGCATCATAAAGTAAATCGTTATCAAGTTCTTCATACCTGACTTTTCTTGTTGTCTTATCTCTTTTGTCTATATAGTATCCAGCTTTTACTTCACTTCAAGTAGTTCAGATTTGAGTTTCTATCTTGTATACATTGAAATCAACATTTACTCAATCTGCAACGGCTCTTTCGTGATTGTATTCCATCACTAGATTATTATCAAAAAATCAAATAGTTTGTTTGCTTGGAGTAGCTGTTAAACCTATTATTTTTGCATCAAAATATTCTAAGACTTGTCTCCATAAATTGTATATACTTCTATGACATTCATCAACTACTATATAATCAAATGTATCAATTGGGATTAATGGATTGTATTTTATAGGGTCTGGCCCTGCAATCATTTCCAAAAAACTATCAAGTCATCTTTCTTCTGTATCTGCTTCTATTTCTTTTCAAGCAAGCATAGAATACATCCTTTGGATTGTTGAAATAGTT
>SAAG01000218.1 GCA_010119095.1 Candidatus Altimarinota bacterium | reverse complement strand
ATGAAACTCAAAGGAATTGACGGGGGCCCGCACAAGCGGAGGAACATGTGGTTTAATTCGATGATACGCGAGGAACCTTACCCGGGCTTGAAATGCAGAAGACCGAAGTGGAAACACTTCTTCCAGCAATGGCTTCTGTGTAGGTGCTGCATGGTTGTCGTCAGCTCGTGCCGTGAGGTGTCGGCTTAAGTGCCATAACGAGCGCAACCCTTGCCAATAGTTACTATCAGGTTATGCTGAGGACTCTATTGGGACTGCCATCGTAAGATGCGAGGAAGGTGGGGATGACGTCAAATCAGCACGGCCCTTACGTCCGGGGCGACACACGTGTTACAATGGGGGGTACAGAGGGTTGCTACCTGGTGACAGGATGCTAATCTCATAAATCCTCTCTCAGTTCGGATCGAAGTCTGCAACTCGACTTCGTGAAGCTGGATTCGCTAGTAATCGCGCATCAGCCATGGCGCGGTGAATACGTTCCCGGGCCTTGTACACACCGCCCGTCAAGCCATGGAAGCCGAGGGTACCTGAAGTACGTGACTGCAAAGAGCGTCCTAGGGTAAAATTGGTGACTGGGGCTAAGTCGTAACAAGGTAGCCGTACCGGAAGGTGCGGCTGGAACACCTCCTTTCTGGAGCGATGTAACTTGTCGATGTGGCATAAGGATTACGATTCGTCTTTCTTATACTGCAAAGTTGTTTTTATTAAAATATTACCCTTATCCCTTACGAGGGGCAAATGAAAGGGGAAGTAGTCTCGATCCCCCCTGCCTGCAGCAGGCAGACTTTAGGGGTTAGGGGTCAGAAAGCCAGTCCTATAGCTCAGTTGGTTAGAGCGCTACACTGATAATGTAGAGGTCGGCAGTTCAACTCTGCCTGGGACTACCAAGAAAGATGTTAGAGTCAAGAACCAAGACAATATAAGTCTGATATCTTGTCTCTGAAATCTGAAATCTAAAGAAGAATACCGGGGGATTAGCTCAGTTGGCTTAGAGCATCCCGATTTGCATCGGGAGAGGTCATCGGTTCGAG
>SAAG01000012.1 GCA_010119095.1 Candidatus Altimarinota bacterium | reverse complement strand
CGAAACCAAAAACTTTTTTTTGCCCTATCGGGCAATTTTGGGGGGAGAAAAAAGGAATAAGGAAAAATGTTGCATTTATTTTATAAAAATAGTTTCAATGCATATTTTAGAAAAGCAAATGATTGATTTATATCATGAAAATAAAAATTATTTATCTGGTAGTTCTCATTTAATCATAAATGATGTTAATCAAAAAATAGCATTACTTTTAAATGATTTTATTTTTTTAAATCATATTCCAAAATCTTATTTTAGAACATACTTTAGTTTAAGTATTCCTATGTTAAGTATAGAAGATATTTACCATAATATTCATGAAATTCAAGATATTTCTGAAATTAAAAATTGAAAAATTAATTATGACAGTATTTCAAATATTATCCTTTCTTTAAAAGAAAAATTATTACAACTATTAGATGATTATAATAATTTTTATAGTGAAATTAATGATTTAGATTATCAATGAAGTAAAATTTGTTTTGATAATAATAAAACTTTTATTGTAAAAAATAATGAAATTATTGATGAGTTAAACTTTTGAGAAATAGATTCTGATAAATGATTTTTTATTCAAAATAAATTACATTATATTTGAAAAGCAAGAAATGATACATTATTACATCTTTGATTTACTAATTCAAAATGAATTATTTTATGATATTGTAGTTTTAGTATTTTAGATAGAAACTATCCTTTACAAAGTTTTGAAAACTGAATAAAAAAGAACAAATAATAAATATGACAAGGGCTTTTACTATAAATAATAGTCTTCAAATTTAATGTGATGATTATTCCATAAAAGTTATCAATATATAAAAACTAACTTTAATCAATTTGAATATATAATGACTTATATTAATCAAAATTTATGATTTGAAGGTTCTTCATTTAAATGAGCAAGTTATATACCAATATGATTAAGTCCAATGCAATATTTATATGAAAATTGAATATATACAAACAGAAAATGAGTTTCTGGTAATATAAATTTACAACATAATAAATTAGCAGTTTTTCCTATTGTATTACTCGCAAGATGAATTAAAAAATCTACTCAAAAAAAACTGGAAGCAAAAAATAAAGATATTTGTATAATATCGAAGGAAGATTATTTTAAATGATAACCATATAGTTTATGCAAAAAATATTTATTTGATGAGTTCAATGAGTTTGAAAAACGACTATTACAAGACTATTAACAGAAAAAAATTCTTCTTTATGAAGATTTTCTTTTTGAGAAAGAATGACATATATTGCTAAAACAGATATAGCAGATTATAATTGATTTCATTTATTATCAGATGATCAAAGAGAGGATATTATACAAAAAACTAGAAAACAACTTGTTAACATTATAGATTGAGAAAATTATACTAATTTATTGTTTGATAATCATTTTACAATAGTTAGATGAAACTTAATTCATAATACATTTGATGATGAAGAAATAAAATTTTATGATAAAATTGTTTTATTACATTCTTGAATTAATGATATAATACAGAGGATACTAAAAGATTGAAAAAAAGAAAGAGTTGAGCTAGCTAAAAATTACGATTTTATTAAGAAACATCAAGAATTAGAAATTACAAGAGCTGATTTTTAAAGTAATAAATATAGTATTGAAATAATAAAAATATTAAATAATAATTTAAATAATACACTAGAACAAATTGAAAAATTTATTTATTAACAACAATTAAACATGAATACCTATAATTCTTATATAATTTATTCTGATAATGAAAGTAAAAAAATAGTCAGTGAAAATCAAATAAGCACATTAACAGAAAAATGAAAGGTTTTAATGGATATTTGATTGATTTTATCAGATGAATATTCTTTTGTTGAAAATCAAACCTATCCAAGACCTTCACATCCAATAGAAAATCTTAGAAAAAATGTTTTATATACAATATGTTCTATTTTAATATCCCTTAGAACAACTCTTGAAAATGAAAAAATTGCGACTAATAATTTAATTACAAATTATCCAGATCTTGAAAAGTTAAAACAAGCAAAAGCGAGTGATATAGCAGAATTAATAAAGGTTGCTTGAATGCGAAATACAAAAGCAGAAAAAATTACACAAATCTTAAAAATGAATATAAATTTTGAGGAACTAAAAAAACTAAATCAAAAAGAAATAACAGAAATTTTATTAACATTACCATGAATATGACAAAAGGCAACAGATTGTATATTATTATTATGACTAGATTTGCCATCTTTTGTAATTGATATTAATGTTTTTAGAGTTATCAAAAGATTATTTAATATAGATCCTGAAAATTTAGACTACACTAAAAATAAACAAATTATTGAAATAAAAAAAATATTAGAAGATAATTTACCTAGAGATACTAAACTATTTCAAATATTGCATACATATTATTTATTACATTGAAAATATATTTGTAAATCTAAACCGGAATGTTCAAAATGTAAAATAAATAATAAATGTATGTATTATAAAACTTTAAATTCTTAATATATTTATCATGAAAACTATTTATTTTTGCTCTACAAATAATTGAAAAAAAATAAAATTACAAAAAGATATTTCTCAATATAGTAAAAATATATTATTAGAAATTGTTGATTTTGAAATTAATGAAATACAAGATATTAATTGTGAAAATGTTTCAAAAAATAAAGTTATAGAAGTTTATAAAAAAATAAATAAACCTTGTATTGCTATGGATTCATGACTTTATATATCATCATTGAATAATTTTCCATGAAGTTATGTAAAAATGACTTTAGAAACTATATGAATAATATGAATTATGGAATTAATTAAAAATAAGTCAGATAAACAATTTGAAATTCGTAACTGTTTATCTTATTATGATTGAGAAAATTTAAAACAATTTACTGAAGTAATTAATTGAAATATATCAAATGAAATTTATCCTTTAATTAATAATGATTATGCATGGTCTGATTTATATAAAATCATTATTCCTAATTGATACAATATAACCCTTGCCGAAATGACAAATGATATATATTTAGAATGGGATAAGAAGAGGATTATAAATTGAATGACAAAACAATTTATAGAATGGTTTGAAAAATAAAATTAGCTTTCCGAGTATCGTCGGATTTTTTCTCCCCCCAAAAGCTCGTTATCACTTGCAAAAAAGTTTTTGGTTTATTCTGGAAATCAGCTATAGTACTGAAAAGTCATCAAAACAAAAAGTAGACGTAAAGGGTCGTTGCACTTGATTTTTCTTCCATTACATTACAGAAAAATCACCCTCGCCTAACAGCTTCTATGAGGTTCGCTTTGTTGCACTTCGCTCTCCCATATTTTGCTCATACTTCGCAAAACATCTCATAGAAGCAAACATTATAATAGAACTATATTCCTGAATAAAAGTATAATTGGTATATGAATTTATAATGAAACAAATTAGATATAAACTCTAAAATTGTATTTTTCAAAAAATCAATACAATAAAATCAAACTTTAAATTATTTTTTTAAAATTATGCAAGACACAAAACAAATAATCTTTTATAAATCTCAAACTTGAGATATAAAAATAAATGTATTTCTGAAAGATGAAACACTTTGGCTATCACAAAAAATGATGGCTGAACTTTTCTGAGTTCAAGAAAATAATATAACTTATCACATAAAAGAAATCTATAATTCTGGTGAATTAGACAATAACTCAACTACTCAAAAAATTTGAGTAGTTCAAAAAGAGTGAAATAGAGAAGTAAAAAGAAATATTGATTTTTATAATCTAGATGTAATAATCGCAGTTTGATATAGAGTAAATTCTTTACAAGCAACTCAATTTAGAATTTGGGCAACAAATGTATTAAAAGAATTTATCATAAAAGGTTTTGTAATGGATGATGAAAGATTAAAAAACTGAGATAAATTTTGAAAAAAATATTTTGAAGAATTGCTTGAAAGGATTAGAGATATTAGAACCAGTGAAAGAATATTTTACCAAAAACTTACTGATCTATATTCTCTAAGCGCAGATTATGATAAAGAGAGTGAAACAACAAAACATTTTTTTGCTACTATTCAAAATAAACTTCATTATGCAATATCTTGAAATACTGCTGCTGAAATAATTTATGATAGAGTTGATAGCGAAAAGGATAATATGTGATTAACAAATTGGAAAGATTCTCCAAAATGAAAAATAATGAAAAGTGATGTTAGTATTGCAAAAAATTATTTAGATGAAAAAGAAATAAAAAGTCTAAATTTGCTAGTAAATGCATATTTAGATATTGCCGAAATGCAAGCTATGGAATGACAAATTATGATTATGCAAGACTGGAAAGAAAGAATTGATGATTTTTTAAAATGAGCTAGAAAAAATATTTTAGAAAATGCTGGAAAAATAACTCATAAATTAGCGAAAGAAAAAGCAGAAAAAGAGTATGATAAATTTAAACCTAAACAAGATTTATTATACAAAAATGATTTTGATTTATTACTTGAAGAAGTAAAACAAAAGAAATTAAATTAAGTTTTGGTTATATAACAACGATTTAATTTATATTTCAAGCTTTGTGGAACTCTCTCTGGACTATCGTCAGAGCCCCTTCTTTTTTAAAATTTAGAAACAAAAGTATCTTTCTAAAAGAAAAATGCTTTTACAAATATATAAATCCCAAAGAAATACGGTAAACCCTCGTTGCACTCTCGCTCATACTTCGCTCGGGTCTGACAACAGCTTCTATGCGGTTCGCTCGTTGCACTTCGCTCTCCCATATTCTTCTTCACTAAAGCTACGAAGAACATCTCATAGCCGCGGGCCGTTGTACTCAATTCAAAAATATTTTTCTTGAGTAATTCAAGATATTTGATAAACTTTTAGAAAGTTTTATAAATTTAATTTAATAACAATAATATTATGGAAATGAATCATCATCAATAAAAACTATTCTGAGTGCAAAAATATTAGCATGGTATGATTTGTTAATTGGCATTATTCCAACTTTGCTACTATTATTTCCGTTATTAGTTATTTCATAAAGTCTATCAAATAAAAATTAGAAACGAAAAATATTTTTTGAACTCACTCTTTCCTTGTACACCTAAATCACTAACTCAAAAGCCTCGCTAAAATTGCTTATTCGCTTGTGCAATATCCCCATCTTATCGCACCGATAAAATCACAACTTCGAATGATGTGTATACGTTGTCCAATATTCAATCTATATTCACTAAATTGATCCCCATACTACTTCACTCAAATTCTTTTGACAATGCTAACATTTTTGAGATAATTCCACTAACTCCTGTCTTTCATATTTATTAATCTTTACGATTATGCCAAATATACCAGGAAATAATATTATTGTAGGTACTGCAGCAGCTGTGATTGTGGCTATTGGCAGTGCAATAATCTTTTTTGATACTGATAATAAATGACCTAATTCCGGTGATGAAATAGATGTAAATCAAGAACAAATTGTTAACGACTCTGATGGTGATGTAGACTCAGATGAACCTACTTCTCCTGATTCAGGTGATGAGATAGATACATCTGAGCCTGCAAATCCTGATGATGATACTGATTCAGATGAGCCGTCTTCCCCTGATTCTGGAGATGATATAGATACTACTGAACCAACAAGCCCAGATTCTGGAGATGAAATTGATCCAAATGCTCCAACTTCCCCTGATTCATGAGATGATATTTCTCTTAGCGATGACTTAAAAAATAAAGCAAAATGATCCTGTAATCTCATATCAGAATGAAGTACCTGTGTAGAATATATTGGTTCTTATAGGACTGCAAAAACAGCAAAACTAAATTGTAGTGATTATAACAAATTTACAACTAAACCATGTCCAAGACCAGCACTAGGTTGATGTCATATATGAGACTGATCTTCAAATGAAATAGTTACATAGCATTATAGCTACTGATGAGATCCCTACACAGAAGTAGTGCAATATGCAAAAAAATCATGCAATTCAGTTCCTTGATGAAACTGGATAGGATGAAATTAAATTTATTATATTATTTTAAAAATATGACAGAAATAAATAAAGACTCTGAAAAAATAGAACCTGAAAAATGATTACTAAAAAAATGATATAACTATTTTACTGCTGAATTATGATTTAAAAATCCCATTTTAACTGATGATAAAGTATTTGAAATATTATCAAGTAAACCTTGAACAGAAAAATATTAATTTACATTTATATGCTTATAAAACAATCATCAAAATACCCCATATTTTTCACTCTGCCAATTTGGGCATATCTGATTTATATTTTTTATTGATATCTAAACTCAAATTCATATTCAAGTATGATAGGGACAGTTAATTTTTATATCCATGAAGTTGGTCATCTTGTTTTTATGGTATTTTTTAATCAGTTTATATTAACTTTATGATGAACATTATTCCAATTAATTATCCCAACAGCATGTTTGATTTGATTCTATAAACAAGAAGATTATTTTGCGGTATCAGTATGTTATGCATGGATTTGAACTAACTTTTTCTCTATTTCAACTTATTCTTGAGATGCTATAAGACAAGCCTTACCTCTATATTCATTTGCTTGACCTTGAAAAGGGATGCATGATTGGACCTATATATTCACAAGACTCTGAGTTTTAGAACATACTGAATTAATCTCAAATTGTTTTAGATATATAGCTATCTGATTTTTCTTGATATTTATTATTTATTCATTAATATTGATTATAAATAGATTTACAGAATAATATATTAAAAATGACTACTCCCGATACTCAAAACCCCTCTATCAAAAACAATATCAAAAAAATATATTTCATTGAAGCACTTGCAGGCATGTTTTTTTCTGTGCCTATTTTTGTACTTTTTTGGCAAGAAAACTGATTGAGTTTGACTCAGATAATGCTTTTACAATCATATTTTGCAATATTTATAGTTGCTTTAGAAATCCCAACTTGATACTATGCAGATTTACATGGTAGAAAAAAGTCTATTATAATCTCTGCTATTACTCTATTTTTCGCAATGATTACATATAGTCTTTGACACAATTTTTTTCATTTTTTAATAGCTGAAACTCTCTTTGCATTTAGTGTTTCATTTTCTTCTGGAGCTTTATCAGCACTTGTTTATGACACTCTTCAAGACCTATGACAAGAAAAATCATATAAAAAGATCTGGTGAAATATAATGTTTTATCAAACACTAGCCTTATCTTTTGCAAATGTAATAGGTTGATTTATAGCAAAATATGATTTGAGATACACTTTGTATGCATCTCTACCTTTTTTTATAATAATGATTCCTATTACTTTTTTTCTTTGTGAACCTCAAAGACACAAAACAATTATAAAAGAATGATATCTAAAAGAACTATTTAATATATTAAAATTTGCTCTCTTAGAAAACAAAAAACTTAGATGGATAATTATTTATTCTGCTATAATCTATGCATTTAACCAGTCAGCTTTATGGTTTTATCAACCATATTTCAAGACTACTTGACTTGATATTGCATACTTTGGAATTGTCTTTGCAAGTTTTCAATTATTTTCAGCTTTTTCATCAAAATATGCCCATAAATTGGAAGAAAAACTATGAGAAAAATACTCTATGATAATGCTAGTATTTTTACTTTCAACTAGTTATTTTTTGATGAGTAATTTTATATTTTTATTTAGTTTTTCATTTTGTTTTTTACAACAATTTATTAGATGATTTAGAAGTACAGTTGTGAATGAATACATAAATAAATTAACTACTTCTAGTGTAAGAGCAACTATATTATCAGCTGAAAGTTTTATAGGTAGACTCATTTATGCAATTATATTACCTATTTTTTGATGGATTGCTGATATCTACACAGTTATTCAAGCATTAACTGTGATTTGAATTACATCACTTATTTCAGGAATTATTATTTTAGTATTTTTAAGAAAAGATAAAGTAATCTAGAAATTTGTTTTCTTATAAAAAGTATAATATAATTATTATAACTTATATTTTAATTATATTATATGGACTCAATTGAATGAAAAAATCAATTTGATATAGAATTAGATCAATATTCAAAAAACCACTTTTGACCTGAATTACAAATACAAGAAAAACTATGATTTATCAATGATAGTCAAGCTTCTGTACTTAGATGACTAACTACCCCAGATGCAATTAATGATGGTTTAGTATGGTTAAATGCAAATAAGGCAGTACAAGAAGCAATTAGAAATCCAGAGGAAAAATGAATTAATAAAGAACAAAGAGAAAAATTAATTGAACTTACTAATCCAAAACTTTATGATATGTGAGTATTATATGATTCTATTTATGTAAGTGAACAATTATCGAAAATGTATTTAGAAAACTTAAGAAAAGAAACTATAAAAAATTAGAATTTAATATTATTCTATGAAAAAAATAATTATTTTTATTATCGCAACAATATTATTAGTATGATGTAATTCAATCACTCAAACTAGTCCAGAAAAACATGAAACATGAGTAGTTGAAGAATCTGCTCAGATAATAAATGACTATGGTGATACTATGGTCAATAGTATCCAAGATGCTAAAAAAATAACTGAACAATATAATCAAAATTGAAAAGAACTAGAAGAAAGTATACAAAAATCTAAAATTAATTAAAAAAATCTTAACAAAAAAAGACCAAAATTAATTGGTCTTTTTTTGTTTTTAAATATACTTAAAGCATTATTATATTATTTAAATATATGAGTGTTAAATGAGTTATATTTGATGCAGATTGAGTTGTTATTAACTCAGAACTATTTTCCACACAATATCAAAGACAATACAATGTGACAAACGAAGAGATGCTTCCATTTTATCTTTGAATTTTTAAAGAAACAATAGTTTGAAATGCAGATTTAAAAGAAATCTTAATTCCATGGTTGCCTAAATGGAAATATAACAAGTCAGTAGAAGAATTTATTAATTTATGGTTTAGAGCTGAACATAGTATAGATGAAAAAATAGTTGGTAGTATAAAAAAAATTCAAGCAAAATGAATAAAATGTTTTCTAGCAACAAATCAGGAAAAATACAGAACAAAATATATGAGAGAGGAAATGTGATTTGATAATATCTTTGATTCAGTTTACTCTTCTTGTGAAATTTGATTCAAAAAACCTGACTCAGAATTTTATATCAAAGTTTTAGAAAAAATTAAAAATGAATATAAAATTGACAAAAATGAAATAATATTTTTTGATGATAGTGAGAAAAATGTCCTAAGTGCAAATGATGTATGACTTAAATCATACCATTATACAAATTTTCAAGATTACGAAAAAGTTATTAATAAATTATTATAAACTGCTATGAAACTAATAATAATCTGTTGGAGCTCAAATTCTGGAAAGACTACCCTTGCAAATGAAATTGCAAAGTTTTTTGATATAAAAAGAATTAGTTCATCAGATTATACAAAATCGCTAATAAATGAAAATTCAAGGGAAGCACTAGAAAATAAATTTAATGAATTAGTTATAAATAAATGATTTGATTTCATATCTAAAAAAATTATAGTTTTTTAAGATTTTAAAAATAATATCTGAATTATTGATTGACCAAGACACATTGATTTAATAAAATGATTTGAAAAAGAAATTTGAAAAGATAATTGTCTAACAATTTGAATATCTATTTCACAATTAAATAGATTCAAACTAGCAAAAAAAGCGAATAGAATTGAATCAAGTTCTATAGAAAATTATTGCAATTATGAAGAAAATAGTACACATGAATTATATGCAGATATAGCAGTAGAATATTGTAATATTATTATATGAAATGAAATAATATATAATAAAGATATTAATCTTAAAAAAATTACTGATTATATAAATAAATGGCTTAAATAAAAACTAAAATATAAAAATATGACCAAAAAAAATTACAAATTTCTTACATTAATTACTGTATTTTTTGTTACAGTTCTACTTATTTCAAATATAGTTTCTACAAAAATTACAATTATATGACCATTTGAATTTGATGCTTGAACTTTGCTTTTTCCTTTGAGTTACATATTTGCTGATATATTAACTGAGGTTTATTGATATAAAGAAACTAGAAAAGTTATCTGGATGTGATTTTGATCTATTATTTTATTGTCTTCTATAATTATATTAGTTTGATATCTTCCTCCAGCTTCAGACCGGCCTTTTCAAGCTGATTATCAAAATGTACTTGGACTTACTTCAAGAATAGTTTTTGCAAGTTTAGTAGCATATTTTTTCTGAGAATTTACAAATTCATACATATTAGCAAAAATCAAAGTAAAGATGAAATGAAAATATCTTTGGGTTAGAACAATTTCTTCCACATTAGTTTGAGAATTATTTGATACTATGATTTTTGTACTTATTGCATTTTACTGAGTATTTGATAATGAATTATTAAAAACAATTATTATATCAAATTATGTATTCAAAGTCTGAGTAGAAGTATTGTTTACTCCCCTAACTTATCTAATTGTAAACAAACTTAAAAAAGCTGAAAAGGAAGATTATTACGATACAAAAACTGATTTTAATCCACTAAAAATATAATGAAAACTAAAATTAAAATATCCTTATTAACAACTCTACTTGTAGTTTTTTCTGCAAGTTTTGTTTTGCATATAAACTATAGTGTTGAAAACAATTATAATAAACAAATCAAAACTATTGAAGAAATAAAACAAAACAAAGTATGACTAGTTTTATGAGCTTGAATAAAAAATTGAAAACCTAGTGATATCTACAAAGATAGAATAAAAACTGCTATAAAAGCATATGAAAATAAAAAAATAGAAAAGATATTAGTCTCATGAGATAATTGAAGAGTTAAATATGATGAACTTACTCCAGCAAAATTATATTTATATGAAAATTGAGTTAAAAAAGAAGATATATTTCTAGATTATGCTTGATTTGATACTTATGATAGTCTATACAGAGCCAAAGAAATATTTTGAAACAATTCTTTAACAATTTTTACACAAGAATTTCACTTAAAAAGAGCTTTGTATATCTGTGAATGACTTGAAATAAATTGTCTATGAATAAAAACAGATTTACAATGATATCTTTACTCAAATTATTACCAAAAAAGAGAGATTTTATCCAGATTTAAAGCTTTTTTAAATATTACTTTCAATTCAAAACCAAAATTTTTATGAGAAAAAATAAATATAAATTGAAAAAGTAATTATGAGTAATATAATAAAAAATAATTTAATTCTAAAATAGTAAAAAATGAACTTAATAAAAAAAATAACAAAAGAAGCAAAAAAATATTTTAAATGAGAAAATGGTTGTCATGACTTTTATCATACTGATAGAGTTCGCAATCTTGCACTTCATATTTGAAAAATCGAAAATGCTGATTTGGAAGTATTGGAAATTGCATCAATATTACATGATATAGGAAGAAAAGAGCAAAACAAATGTAAATGAAAAATTTGTCATGCGGAAGTTTGAGCAAAAAAAGCAGAAGAAATATTGAAAGAATTCAATTTGGAAACAAAAAAATTTGAAAATATAATACATTGCATTGAAACACATAGATTTAGAAAATGAAAAACTCCTGAATCTTTAGAAGCTAAGATTCTTTATGATGCTGATAAACTTGACTCAATTTGAGCAGTTTGAATAGGTAGGGCTTTCTTATTTGCATGAGAATTTTGAGCTAAACTTCATAATAAAGATGTAGACATAGAAAAAACAAAACCTTATACAAAAGAAGATACTGCTTACAGAGAATTTTTAGTAAAACTAAAAAAAATAAAAGATAAGATGTTAACTGATGAATGAAAAAGATTAGCCCAAGAAAGACACGAATTTATGGTGATATTTTTTGATAGATTAAATAAAGAAGTTGATTGAGAAATATAACTAATAAACTAAATATGAAAAAATACCTACTTGAATTTACAGTTTTTATATGTTGAAGCATCGTAATGATATTTGAACTTGTTGGATCAAGAGTCCTTTGACCATATCTTTGAACTTCAATATTTGTATGGACAAGTTTGATTTGAATCATATTATGAAGCTTGAGTTTATGATACTATTTATGATGAAAAATTGCAGATAGAAAGGCCACATTAGAGTGATTATCATTAATTATATTATTTTCAAGTATATTTATAATCCTTACTCTTACTACTAAATACCTTATACTAAATACGATTACTTGAATCACTGAAAATCTAAAAATAAGCTCTTTATTGTCCTCTATAATATTATTCTCGCCTGCAAGTGTATTACTATGAATAATTTCACCTTATGTAGCAAAACTAAAAATTAAAAACATTACTAATTGTTGAACTACAGTTTGAAATTTATATGCACTTTCAACTGCTTGAAGTATATTTGGGACCTTTTTAGCATGATTTTTCTTGATTCCATTTTTATGAACAAACAATTTATTAATCTTGCTTTCTCTAATACTAATCATTATATCAATAATAATTGATATAAAAAAAATATTTCCTTTCAAAATTATTTTATTGGTTTTTCTAATAATACTCTTCTCAGCATTTAAAGAAATAAAACTAATTTTTGAGAAAAATGGACTAGTTGATGTAGACACTTGATATAACCGTATTTGGATCTATAATCGGCTAGATAAAAATAATAAAGAAATACAGTCTCTTCTAATAAACAATGAACATAGCTCAGCTATGTATAAAGATAGTGATGAACTTGTATATGAATACACAAAGTATTATCATCTTGCAAAACATTTTTTCCCAAATTTTAAAGATACTTTAATGCTTGGATGAGCTTGATATTCATTCCCTAAAAGTTTTTTGAGTAGCTACACTGGTGCAAAAATAGATGTAGTAGAAATTGATCCAAAACTAACAAGTATTGCAAGAAAATATTTTAATCTAAAAGATAATAAAAATCTAAGTATATTTCATGAAGATGCAAGAGTATTTTTAAATAAAAACAAGAAAAAATATGATGTGATTTTTTGAGATGCTTTTAGTTCTCATCATTCTCTACCCTATCAACTTACAACTAAAGAAGCAATTGAAAAAAAATATAATTCTCTTACTGATAATTGAGTTGTTATACTTAATATAATTTCTGCAATTGATTGAGAAAAATGAAATTTTCTACAAGCTGAATATAAAACATACAAAAGTATCTTTCCTCAAGTTTATATTTTTCCTGTAAGAAACATAATCAAGTGAGATGAAGTACAAAATCTGATTCTAGTAGCATTGAAATCTGATAAAAAACCAAAATTTTATAGTGAAGATAAAACATTAAATAATTATCTAACTCACCTACGGAAACTACCCATTAATGATAAATTACCCATATTGACAGATGATTATGCTCCAGTAGATTATTATATAAGCAAAACTATTTAAATTGTAAAGCTTATTTTTTTGTTTTTAATCTGAAATTGTGATATCATAAATAATAGAAATCTTTTTCTATTATTTTTTAAATTTAAATTTAAGATGCCATATAAAAAATCAAAATTCCATATAATCGGTTGATGATTAGCATGACTTTCTACTGCAGTGTATCTAATACAGGAGTGAAATATAAAATGAGAACAAATTACAATATATGAAAAAGCAAAAAGGATGTGATGAGCATTGGATGCTAAAGATTATGATAAAAGAGATGGTTATGTAATGAGATGAATAAGAGTATTTGAAGAAACTGCCTATACAGCAATAGTTGACTTGATGAAAAGAATTCCAGCACTTGACCATCATCACAAGACAATAATGGATGAATATAAAAAATATAATAAAAAGAATGATGTTTTCTTTGAATCGAGATTAATAAAAAATAAAGAAATAGTTGAAGCAAAAAAATTTAAATTAACAAGAAGTGATAGATTCAAACTTGCAAAATTGCTTGTTATACCAGAATCAAAATTGGATAATATGAAAATAGAAGAATACTTTTCTTCAGATTTTTTTAACTCTAATTTTCGGTATGAATTTTGTACTGTTTTTGCATTTGAACCATGGCATAGTTTAATTGAATGTAAAAGGTATCTCTTAAGAGCAATTCATGCATGTCAATATTTTGATACTTTAGAACCTCTTCAAATAACACCTTTAAACCAATACGAATCTATGATTTTACCAATACTAGATTGGTTAAAAGATGAATGAGTAAACTTTGAAAATGAAACAAAAATAACAAATATGGATATAATAAAACTTAAAGATAAAAAAGTAGTTAAAAGGATTTATTATAAAAATGATGAAAGTGATGAAGAAAAATTGATTGAAGTGAAACAAGATGATTTTGTATTTGTCAGTATCTGATCTATGGTTTCAAATACTACTCTTTGATCTATGAATGAAGCTCCTATACAAAATATAAGTAAAAAATCAGTTGCATGGACTTTATGGGAAAATATAGCTTCAGGTAATCCTGAGTTTTGAAATCCTAAAAACTTTGATAATTCTATAGATAAAACTAGTTGGATTTCATATACAATTACTTTTAAAGATCCCATTATTAAAAGACTTATGGAAAAATATATCCATAAAGAAGTTACAACATTTAGTGGAACGACTATAATTGATTCTAATTGGTTTATGTCTGTTTGATTTTATCTAAAACCATATTTCAAAGATCAAGATAAAGATACTACAGTAGCTTGGTGATATAGCTTGTACTCAGATAAAAAATGAAATTATGTAAAAAAGAAAATGTCCGATTGTACTTGAGAAGAAATACTTACAGAACTAATTCATCATCTTGGACTTGAAGATCATCTTGAAGAAATTTTAAAAACTTCTGTTTGTATCCCTTGTTATTCTCCTTATGTAACTAGTCATATGCTTCCAAAAAAATACACTGATAGACCTCAAGTTGTACCAAATACTTCTTTAAATTTAGCATTTATATGACAATTTTGTGAGATAAAAGATGATATAGTTTTTACTGTTGAATACTCTGTAAGATCAGCTCAAACTGCTGTTTACAAACTACTTAAATTAAATAAAAAAAGTATCCCCGATATATAGATGATACCATAATCCAAAAGTACTTTTCAATGCGATGAAAACACTTCTAAGATAAAAAAATAAAAACTCAAAATTGAGTTTTTATTTTTTTATCTTAGAGTTACTATTTAAGTATTTCCCATAATTTTATTCATACTACACTAAATCATTTTTCATACTTAACTTTGATTTGAGCAGGATTATATTTTTTATCTACTTTTACATATATTATTTTTTTCTCTCAAGTAGCTATCCATTTATCATTTTTTAATGAATATATATAATAATAAGAATTCATTTTATTTTTTGCGATAGCATATGTATCTCATTTAATATCTGCATACATAACTTCTTCAAATTTATTATTGAAAATAGGTAATCATTTATTAACAGAATAAAGTGAAATCACTTCTACATATTGATTTAATGAATTTAATCAATCTTCATAATGAATATTTTTTCAATCAACAACATCCTTTGTTATTCAAGTTCATTTATAATATTTTTTTTCACCTACTGATAAATCAGTTCAATCTACTCACAAATCTAGATATGTAGTTCCTAACTTTAATAAAGATGTCATTCATAATTTATTAAGAGCTAAATTAATCTTTGTTTCTTTATCATTTGGTTTAGAAACATTTTTTTCATTTGATATATATTCTCATAAATTACTGAAGATATAAACCATCTTTCTTTCTTCTCAATCAGAAGATCATTTTGTTTCTACTAAAACATGTTTATTATTAAATTGAATACTTAATAACTTATATCAAGGTAATAAATACTCTATTTTTTCTGTTTCTGGAAAATATATTGCTTTATTATTGTTAGAATCAGAAAAAAATAATACCCCTGAAACTATGTAAAAATTAACCTTTAATTTTTTTAATTCTTCTTTTGTATAATCACTATATTGTGATTTTAATAATTCTTGATTCAAATTTAATAATTTTCAATCTCTTGATTTTACAAAGTAATCTCAATCATTATTGATGTAAATAACAGTTCAATTTAACAATACTTGAGTTCTTAATTGAGATTCAAGTAATTCTGAAGTCCTTTCTTTTACTTGTGATTCTGACGTATCAAAAGGATCAGATGGAAACATACTTCACAAAAATTGCTTTTCTCCAGCTTGAATTAATGCATTCATAATTATAAAAAACTATATAAAGTAGATTAATTTATATAGTTTTTTATATATTTGTCAAGTTTATATTTGACTAGTTTTTTGTTGTATTTCTAAGTATAAAATCGAAAAGTAGATTTTCTAAATCCTTTATTTAATATAGTCTCACAATCTTGGTTTTTCAACTCTGAAAAATTAATTTTAGACTATTTTTTTCTCATGATAGTTTTTTTATATTTTTACCCAATTTAAATAATTTTTTGTCTCCAGAAAGTTTGAAATAATAGTTTCATTCATCATCTTTGAAAATACTCAATCAATTTTCTTTAACTAAGTATATTTGAAAAGTATTGTCTTTTATCTTTCAAAAATAGTTATATTCTCAGTGTACTTCTTGTCTTGAAATTGTTCAATTTATCAAATCATCCTTATTTAATTCTTCAATATCTTCAGAATCTTTTTTAATATTATCACTATTAGGTTCTTTAACTTTAGGATCAATTGGTATATTTGTATCAAGTAAACTGGTAAGTTCATCCTCAAAATTTGCACTTACTTTATCAACTTCGCTTTTATTATTACCTCATTTTAACTCTGTAATAATTTTGAGAATATCTTCCCTTACTGTTCATCACTTAGATAATTCTTGTAATGATTCAAGCAAATCATTGAAGATTGCCGAACACTTATCTAAAAATAATCTATCGTTTTTTCTTTCTCTGATTTTAAAAACTACTGTAAGTGTTGATTATAAAATTTTACAAAAATCTCAATATCAAAAAAATCTTGTAAGTTCTTGTTTTTCATATACTCATGGAAAAACTCATTTTTTTATTTGATTATTAATTATATCTTCTAGATTTATTCTTGTATGAGAATTTCATACATAGTTTTTATAAGATAATATAAAAGCATCTAAAAATTTATTTAGCATTTCCATATCAATATTTGCCCAATTCAATATCAAACAATGATTTGAATTATCCGATACAAAATTTCTGTTATAATCGTGAATCATTTTGAGTTTTTATTAATAATATTAATATACATAATAACTGCTCTGTGTTTTTTGTCAAGTATAATTTTATTTTACCTAAATATTTATAAAGTCCAGTGTTTTAAAAGAAATTGAAGAAATTAGAGATAGAACATTAGCAGTTGAAAACAATCACAACCTAAACAAAATCAATTTTAACTTAGGTGATAATTTAGATGTTTTTCAAGAGAACATTTATTTACTTGATGAAACATTAACAACCATACCAATTAAAACTCAAGAGCAATTAGATAAAGTTCTTTGATTATTAAACAATATGTTAGATTATATTGAATCAAAGAAAGATGAAATCTTACTTCTTGAATGAGTAAAACTACAAAATATAAAAAACAATTTTAGAGCAATTCAATATATTATTAAATCTAAGATTGATCTACCATCAAATTTATTGACACATGTAATTACTCGTTTTGATCAATTATATCCCTATATTATTCCACCACTTCCTATATCTATCAATACTGAAGAACAAACCCATTATTTTAATAATCTAAATTTCAAAAATTTTGATGAATCAAATAAAAAAATATTTAAAACTATGATTCAAAATCTATAAAATATCTGTAATCAAGTATTAAATAATACAGATAACTTTAAAAAGTTACAAGAAAAAGAATTATATGAACTTCAATACAGCCTTGAAGTATTATTAAATACGATGAGTACTAAATTATATGAAATTGAGGTAAGTAATAGTAAAAATGAAAATCTATCACTTCCTAAAGCAGCTTTAATTAAAATTACCAGAACGATTAATCTTGCAAAAGATAAAGTGCAACATTACATAAAAATCAAAGAAGTTGAAAGAAATATAAAATTACACATTGATGAATTTCCAAAAATAGAAAAAGAATCCATAATGGATAAAATTGATCCATATAAAAACTTTATAGCACAAATAGATAGTATTAATAATTATCTATTAAGTAATGATAATATATTAAGAGATTTGGATCCAGATTATATAAATGATATTAGATTATTCTTGTATGAAATAAAAGAAAAACTAGATTATGTCATTGAACAACATAATCCTAATAATACTGACCATATTAAGTATTATTTTCCAGCAAATCGCCTTTCAGCAGTTATTGAATTATTAATTGAAAAATTGGGATTTAAAAAGTCAGCATTTCAAAACTAATAAAAAAATCGAGAACCAAAATTCTCGATTTTTTTTTATACTTTCATTATATCAACTTCTTTTTTCTTAAACATCTCATCTACTTGTTTATTTGCTTCATCAACAAGTTTTTGTAAATCTCTTTCATAATCTTTTGCCATATCTTCACTTATCTCTTTTGCATCTTCAGCTTGAGAAATCAATTTATGAGAATCAGCTCTTGCATTTCTTATTCATACTTTTGCTTCTTCAAGCATATTTCTAGCTATCTTAACTGTTTCTCTTCTCCTTTCCTCAGTAAGTGGTGGTACTTTTATCATTATACCATCAGCATTGGTTTGTGGATTTAGTCATAGATTTTCTTCTGTAATAGCTTTTGCTATCCTGTGAATCAAAGTCCTATCCCAAGGTTGAATAGAAATAGTCTGAGAATCAAGAAGTGTCAATCATGCACAATTTTTTATTGGTCACATACTTCAATATTGTTCAACCAAAATACCTTCAACCATAGCAGGATTTGCTCTACCTACTTGTAGCTTAGAAAATTCATTATCAAGGTGTGTTACAGCTTTTTTAATTCATTCTTTTGCTTTTTCTAACATAAGTTAATAATTAACAATTAATAATTAACAATTAATAATAAAAAAATTAATTAAAAAATTGTTAGCATTTACTACAAAAATTATTAATTATTCATTATTAATTATTCTCTATTTAGTATATAATTTTTTTTATAAAATCAAACTTGTTTTAAAAAAATTTTTATATAAAATATCATGCATAAAAACGGTAACTCATTTTATCGTTTAATCGTTTTATCGCTTAACCGTGTATTATGAAAATACTTGAATTAAAAAAAGTCGTTAAATACTTGAATTGAAATAATATACTAAAAGAAGTTAGTTTTGAAGTAGAAAAATGAGATATATATGGTTTCTTATGACCTAACTGAGCTTGAAAAACTACAACAATGAAATGTATTATGTGACTTATAGAACCAGAAGAATGAGAAATAAAGATATTTTGAGAAAATTGAATCACACTTGAAGCCAAGAAAAAGATCTGATTTATGCCTGAAAATACTTATCTATACAAACACTTAACTTGAGCTGAATTTTTGAGATTTAATGGTAAATTTTTTGATATTAAAAAAGATGAATTAGAAAAAAGAATAGAAAAATTGCTTAAAAAAGTATGACTTGAAAATGCATGAAATAAAAAACTTAGTGACTATAGTAAATGAATGCTGCAAAGAATATGACTTGCTCAATCAATAATAAATGAACCAAAACTATTATTTTTGGATGAACCAATGAGCTGACTTGATCCACTATGAAGAAAAATGGTAAAAGACCTGCTTCTTGATTTACAAGAAGATTGAACAACAATTTTTTTCAACACTCATATCCTTGCTGATGCCGAAAGTATGTGCAACAAGATAAGCATCATACACAAGTGAGAAATCATAGTTGAATCAAAAAAAGTAAAAGATATTGATGAAAACCTAGAAGATTATTTTATACATAATATCGAAAAGTCTGAGTAAAAAATAATAAAAAAGAGAAATGATTAATCATTTCTCTTTTTTATTATTTTGTCTTATCTTTATGCTTCCCTCTTCCCTTAAGTTCCAAAACTATTGGAGTTCCAAAAAATCAGAAAGTATCTCTTATACGATTTTCAATATATCTCTTATAAGAAAAATGAAAATGATCAGGATTATTTACTGTAACCAAAAACTTAGGTGGATTTGTATCAACTTGGCTTCAATAATAAATCTTTGGATTATGTGATTTTTTGTTACCACTTGGAGCATGTTTCAACACAACTTGTGTAAGAAATTCATTGAAGATACCTGTTTTAACTCTCTTTTTCCTCTCTAAACTTATTCAAATAGCACTATCAAGAATTTCATTAACTCTTTTTTTCTCTGTAGCTGAAGTAAATATGGTTGATACCCAAGGCAAGAAATCCATCTTATCTTTTAGATAAACCAAATACTTATCCATAATTGTATCTTTATTAATTCCTGGCTTAGCTAAAACCATATCCCATTTATTGAGTACAATTACTAATCACTTATTTTCCTCTAAACTTCTACTTATTATAGATAAATCTTGTGATACAACTCAATCAAAAGCATCAATAACTACAACAACTATATCAGCTCTAGTTATAGCTCTCTCTGTTCTCATAACTGACCAATTTTCTATATTTCTTGTCCCTACTTTACTAAGTCTCCTTATTCAAGCAGTATCTATAAGTATAAAGTTTTGTTCATTATAAGTAAATTTTGTATCTATACTGTCTCTTGTAGTTCATGCCATATCTTTAACCATAACTCTATCTTTTCAAACAAGTGCATTGATTATACTTGATTTTCATACATTTGGTCTACCGATTATCGCTAATTTTATATAACTTTCATCTACTTCCTCTTCAAGATAATTTAACCCTTTTTCTTTCAAATATTCTGCTACAAATCTCTTAACTTCATAGATTCATTTATTATGAGAAACTGAAACTGGAAAAAACTCTTTATATCATCAAGTTCATGCTAAAGAATAAGATTCCATAGTCTTATTTTCATTATCACATTTATTTGCAACCAAAATGACTTCTTTAGCTTTTTTTTCTTTTAGCAATTTCAAAATCCTTTCATCTAGTTCAGTAAATCTGTCATATTCTAAAAGCCATATTAGTAAATCACTTTCCTCAATAGTTCTAGCTGTCCTTTCTATTATATCTTTTGCAATCTCTTCATTTGCACTAGAAAAATCTAGTCATCCTGAATCTGACAATACATAAGTAAGATTGTTATCTTCATCTTTATACTCAAATTCTGAGATGTCTCTAGTTGTACCTGGCTCATCCGCAACAATAGCTATCTTATGCCCAGTATACATATTGAAAAAACTTGATTTTCACACATTTGGTCTCCCTATTATCGTAACTTTTGCTAACACTTTTTTAATATAAAAATAATAAATTCACCTAAATTATATGGATTTATTCAGAAATGCAATTTTATTGCAAATATAAAAATAATATAGTAAAATTTATATATATTTTAACCTCTTAACTATAAATTATGGCTGGAGTAGAAACAAAATGAGAGAACCTAGAAAACAATAATGAAAAGTTTTTAGGTGAGATGCTGGAATCTTGAAATAATGAGAAAGAACTAAGACAACTTATAGAAAATTCAAGACAATGACAAGATTTATATATTTTTGATTTTAAACAACAAGCAATATATTATTTTAAAAAATGAGTAATCACAAAAGAACCTATAGATTCAGAAGAAAAAAAGAAAAATGAACAGAAAAAATTAAAAGAGATACAAAAGATAGCTTATATGCACTGCTTGGTGACTACAAAAAAAATATTGTTTAAACAAATTATTATGTCTATAGAAAAAACATCATTTTTTACAAAAGAAACAAGAGATGTTGGACAATACAATTATTATCAACAAAAAGAAAACTTAGACTTTATAAAATATGATGAAATAAGAGATACTTTAGAATGAAATATCACCTTAGTTAATATAGAAGATTATCTTATGACTTTTGAAAATCTAGTAAAAAATTATGTTCAAAATGAAAATAGTTCAATAAATAGATGAGAAATTCAAAGAGTTTTCTTAACCTGAAAAGAAAAAATAATCACTCTTGTAAAAATACTTGATTGATTAATTCAAGTAAGTAGAATTACTAAAAAAGATATAGATGAAAAAGCATTATATGAAAAATGAGACATTACAAGCTTGATATGACCTATTTGAGATGATATAAATACTCTTGATTGAAATATTTTGGGTATAATAGAAAAAAAATTGGAAGATATAATTGAATCTCCGTCTGATCAAGAAACAATTGATGAAAACAATATATGATCACAAAATGATGATAATAATATAACAGATATAAATAATTCAGACTTTATAATGCCTAGAAATCGGATACAAAACTGGTTAGAAGACTTAACATGAGAAAACTTAGCAATTTTTTAATACTTAAATTAATATAACTATGTGAATCAATAAAATGGAACCAAATGATAACCTATCATTGATCCCTGAACAATGAAAAACAAAAGAAGATTTAAATATAGCTGAGATTCAAACTATCTCAGATATCTTGGAAAGACAAGATATCACTGCAGAAAATTATGATAGTTTTAAAAATAGTTTAACTAGATTGTTGGAATTACTTAATAAATATAAAAATCCAGCATTTATTGAATATAGAGTAATAGAAAAATTATGAAATATATGACATAAACTAATTAGAGTAATTTATATAAAAAATCTATTACAAAAATTATATCCAAATGAAAATTTTTCTAACTTGTTAAATAAATATCAAAATGATAATAAAGAAATGGTAAAACTTAACGAAAAATGTCGCCAAGAATTGGAGGATGAAGTTAAAACTACCTTTAGTGTACATAAACTTAAGATGGATGAAGATGAACAAAAAATAACTGATACAATAAAAATGTTTTTTTCAAATTACAGTAAAAATGCACCTCTATAGTGCATTTTTTATATATCATCATTTTTCTTAAAAAATATATACCCTGAAACCATTGTAATCACAGCTATGAAAAATATAATCCAAAAAACAACATTTGGGTTATGCTGAAATGGTAGATTATCAACATTCATACCGTAAAAACTTGTAATCAATGTCATAGGAAATAAAAATGCTGAAAACAAAGTAAGCATCTTTATTACTGCATTTGTTTTTATATCGATTATTGTCTTAAATGCATCTTCGATAGATTGTATGTATTCATCTAACAAAACTATCTCATTAACTATCTGCCCCAACTTATCTTCCAAATCCTCAAAATACTCTTCTATTCTTCAAGCGAATAACTTATTTATGTTAAACTCTAATTGATTTAATACTGCAATTTGAGGTTTGAACATGTTTTTTAGCATTATTATATTTCTTTTCTTTGTCATTATATCTTTTACTAAAGCTGAACTAGCTCAAGCAAAAACATTTTTTTCAAGTTTTTTTACATCTAAAGTATTTTTTTCAACAAATTTAAACATCTTTTCCAACATAGATTGTATTATCTCATAGAGAATAAACCCTGATGAGATTTTCATCTTGCTATCCTCTTTTATGTCCAATTTACTATATTGTTCAAATATCTTATCTACATGATTTCCAGGAAAATCTCTAAAAGTTATTAGAAAATCTTTTCATAAAAATATATCAAATTCGTTTAGTTCATAAATCTGTGTCTTTGGATTATACTTTGGGAAATGCAAAGTAATAAACATGTAATCATCATAGTAATCTATTCTGGCTCTCTGATTTTCTTCTAAACAAGCTTCAATATCAAGTTCATGGAAGTTGTAATGTCTCACAACTGATTGTAATTCATTTTTTGAGATTGTAACTCAATCAATCCACAATATATTTTTTATATTTACTTGTCTAAGCATAGGAAAGTAATTAACAATTAATAGTTAATAATTAATAATTAAGGAAAAATATTAATAAGATTGTTTGCATTGGCATCTAAAATTATTAATTATTCATTATTAATTATTCATTAACTAAAGTTCAATTGGTTTTAATTCTATATGTAATTCATCAAGTTGAGATTGGTCAATAAACGAAGGAGCATTCATCATCACATCTTGTGCTCTTCCTGATTTTGGGAAAGCATAAACTTCCCTGATATTGTTTTCATCTTTTAAAATCATCATAAATCTATCCATTCATATTGCAAATCACCCATGTGGTGGTACTCAATACTGAAATGCTTCGTACATAGCACCAAATTTGTCTACTACTTCTTGTTTATCTCTTCAAACTATTCCAAAAGCTCTTACTAGACTTTCTACATCATGATTTCTTATAGACCCAGAAAGTATCTCATATCAATTACAAGCTAAATCATATTGTACAGCTTTTATATTTAATAAATCTTGCCTTTCAAATGCTTCTACTCAACCGTGAGGCATAGAAAAAGGGTTATGAGAAAAATCAAGTTTTCCTGTTACTGCATCTTGTTCAAACATAGGAAAATCACAAATCCAAGCAAATCATAATTTTTTATCATCAGCTAAGTTAAATTTATCTCTCAAAGCTAGTCTAACTACAGATAAAACTGAAACTGCTCTTTTAAATTCATTAGCTGAGAAAAATATGATATCCCCAGTTTTTGGTTGCATTCTTGCCTCCATTTCTTTTAATTCTGCATCACTGAAAAATTTCAATATTGGTGATCTAGGTCATTCTACAGCATCATAGATTATATATGCAAGTCATTTTGCTCAAGCTTTTATTGCAGTTTGAGTCAAATCATCTATGTCTTTTCTACTCATTGTTTGTCATTCAAGCTTGATTGCTTTGATAACTCAACAAGTATCACAAACATTTTTAAATACAGAAAATCAACTATTTTTAAATATGTCAGTTAAATCAACAAACTTCATTCCAAATCTGATATCTGGTTTATCACTTCAATAATTCTCTAGTGCTTCATCATAACTCATTATCTCAAAGTTTCACATAATCTCTTTATCACTAACTCACTTAACTACATCTCTGATATATGATTCAACTACTTTAAAAACATCATCTTGTTCAACAAAACTCATTTCACAATCAATTTGATAAAATTCACATGAGTGTCTATCAGCTCTAGGATCTTCATCTCTAAAACAAGGAGCCACTTGAAAATATTTATCAATTCAACCAACCATTAATAATTGCTTATATTGTTGTGGAGCTTGTGGTAGAGCATAAAATTTACCTGGATTTAATCTAGAAGGAATCAAATAATCTCTTGCTCACTCTGGACTAGATACTGTAAACAAAGGAGTTTGCACTTCTAAAAAGTCTTTTTCTACAAACCAATTTCTAGTAAAGTTTAAAAATTTTGATCTAAATTTCACATTATCAAGTACTTTTCTTCTTCTCAAATCTATATATCTATGTTTGTATCTAATTTCTTCATTTGCAGTATCACCAAAATCATCCAATTCAAAAGGTGGAGTTTTTGATTTTGATAATAAATTAGTTTTTTTGATTATCACTTCTATATCTCAAGTTTTTAGATTTTTATTATCTTGTCATTCTGGTCTGTTTCTTACTTTTCAAGTAACTTGAATTACAAATTCACTTCTAAAATCATTGGCTTCTAACCATGCTTGTTTATCATCCTCAGGATCAAAAACTATCTGAGTAATCCCATATCTATCTCTCAAATCGATAAATATAATTCCCCCATGATCTCTTCTGTTTGATACCCACCCACAAAGAGTTACTTCTTGTCATACATTTGTTTTTGTAAGTTCGTTACATGTAATTGTTCTAAGCATAAAAATATTTTCTTAAAAATAAAAACACACATAAAATTAAATGTGTGCTTTCGGCTCTTCGTAATTTTTAATGATGAAGAGAGGTGCCACCAAAAGCTTGATTCTTAATTTTATTTTTTTGTAACAAGAGATTTTTTACTCTCGAAAGGGTCTACTTAGATTATTCTTTTCTTCCTTCAGCTTGTCTCGTGTTGGCGAGACTCAAATGCCTTTTGCAATATTCTAAAAATATTTTAAGAAAATGCAAGTTTTAAATTAGAGAAAATATTGACCTTAAAGTAAAAAACTATAAAATCTTATCAAATGTTTGATAAACATTTGTAACTTATCCTTTAATACTAAAAAATATGAGTTGTTGTAGTGAAAATGAAGCAAGTTTTAGACAAGTGAAAATAGATGTTGAAGCTCCAGAGTTTAACTTACCTGCTTATGATCCACTAGTTGACGATGAAACTGTTGTAAGTCTTGGAAGCTTGAGATGAAAATGGGTTGTATTATTTTACTACCCTGCTGATTTTACTTTTGTATGTCCTACAGAATTGAAAGATATGGCTGATGCTAGAGATATATTTGAAACTATTTGAGTTGAAGTACTTGCTATATCAACAGATACTGTTTTCTCTCACAGAGCTTGGGTAAAACACGAAAGACTTATGCAAAACTTCCCTTACAAGATGCTATCTGATCATAACCTAGAAAATGCCTTTGCTTACAATGTACTAGATGAATCTACTTGAATAGCTTGAAGAGGTACTTTTGTAATTGATCCAGATGGTATAACTAGAGTAATCGAAGTTACATCAGGACCACTAGGTAGAAACTCAGAAGAATTAATCAGAAAAATAGAAGCTTTA
>SAAG01000217.1 GCA_010119095.1 Candidatus Altimarinota bacterium | reverse complement strand
CGATACTTCAGGTGTGGTGACTACAAGAGCTTCGTCTGCACCTGCAGCTGCATTCCTGAATCCTGCCTCTATGCCTGCAGGGCTGTCTATAAGGACATAATCAAATTCTTTTCTGAGATGTTGACATATATCGAGCATCTGATCTGATGTCACAGAATCCTTGGTCCTTGACTGTGCTGTTGGGATCATGTAAAGGTTATTGATCCTCTTGTCCCTTATCAGGGCCTGGTTGAGCCGGCATGTGCCCTCGATAACGTCTACCAGGGTATAGACTATTCTGTTCTCAAGGCCCATTATCACATCAAGGTTCCTGAGTCCTACATCTCCGTCTACGGCAACAACTTTATGTCCTTCGCTTGCCAGTGCTACAGCCAGGTTGGCGGTAGTCGTTGTTTTTCCTACACCGCCTTTGCCTGATGTAATTACTATTATCCTGCAGTCCATGCTTTCATCCTCCTATATCGCTGGCCACTCTGTGAGCAGCACTTCATCCCCGTTAACAGTTATAACAACAGCCTTGCCCCATATATCAGAGCTTTTATCTATCAATCCTACTTTTCGGCCTATCCTGACCTGCCCCGATTCGAAAGACCTTGCAGAGACAGAGGCTGTTTCGTCTCCTTTAGATCCTGCGTGTGCCAAGCCTTTTAGCTTTCCAAGTACAACTATGTGTCCCCAGGCGGAAATCTCTGATCCGACGTTGACGTGACCTGTTATTATCACATCTCCCTCATGCATTATTTTCTGACCGCCCCTCAGCGTTCCTGTGTAAAGAAGCGCTTTGGATCCTTTGCGGCTTGAGGGCCTTTCCTTCCTTGATCTATTGTCAATATCCCCGACATCCATTCCCATCCGCTGCAGTGCAGCTGCTGTTTCGGGATCTGTTACTGCCCAGCTGATAACAGAGCATCCTGTCGGTTCAATGAAATATTTCCATATCTTGGCGACGAGCGCCGCACCGAAACTTCTGCCCTGCAGATCCATTATGACACTGCTTCCCTCAAGCAGAGACTTACCGCTGACAGTAAGCTCCTCGAA
>SAAG01000216.1 GCA_010119095.1 Candidatus Altimarinota bacterium | reverse complement strand
GAGCTTGAACTACTAGAACTACTTGAGCTAGAAGAAGAACTAGAAGATGAGCTTGAACTACTAGAACTACTTGAACTTGATGAACTAGAACTAGAAGAACTACTTCATCATCATAAAAAATCACTTAATTTTGTTGCATCTTTTCATTTGTATTTTGTATCCTCTGTAAGTGAAAAAATAATTCAATTTATTTCTTCCAAGTCTACAACAATATCATAAGGAGAATTATCTTTACTTCAATCACTATATAATCACAATCTAGATATATTGTATGTAATTCTAGTTTTTTCTGCAGCATCTTTTGATGTCTTTATATCAATTTTTGTAATGGTATCAAAGTATTGTTGTACCTTACTTAAATCCATAGTTTCACCATCATCTCATTTACATTCTTTTTTTATATATTTAGCTAAAATTTCTGTTGATCATCAGGCAATTTTAACAAAATCTTCAATTGTTAAAGATTCATCAATACATTCATCTCACATAATAGCATTAATTCTACTTGCTATTGTATATTCTCAATCATATGTTAAATTTACCTCATAGTTTTTTAATTCTAGTTCTTCTATTCACTTGTCTATACTATTGTATAAATCAAGTCATGAATCTTCGTCCAAAAAAGCATCTACATATTGTAGACTAAATTGTAAAGTAAAAAGTGAAAAGATAATCAGGAATAATATTTTCTTTAGCATTTTATCTTTTAAAAATTTATTTTTGTAATATACCAAAAACTATTTTTGTTTTCATAATTTCTTCAATAAATTCAAAAACTCGACCAGTTTAAACTTTGTTTAAACTTGGGACTCATACAGTTTTCGTTTATTTTCAGAAAATATGAAAACAAATTTTACTTGGGTATAATATACTTTTTATTGTTTTTTTCAAGAGAAAATCATATTTTAATTTAGATAATACAATCTTTATTTTACTATGATTTCATCCTTTACAAATGCTAGTTCAAATGTATTTGATTTCTTTGAATTATTTATAATAAATTCAGCTATTTTATCTTCTATGTTATTTATAATAAATCT
>SAAG01000215.1 GCA_010119095.1 Candidatus Altimarinota bacterium | reverse complement strand
AAAATTATATTAGAAAAAAAACATTTGTAAAATATAAAAAATATTTACAAATGATAAAAAGTATTATATAATATAAATATTCAAATAATAAAATTATTATGAAATCAATTAAAATATACAGAAGTAAATTTTGATTCACATTAGTTGAATTGATAGTAACAATAACTATCATAGCTATTTTGTGAACAATTTCTTTTGTTTATTTCAATGGTCATATCAAAAATAGTAGAGACTCTGTTAGGGTAACAGATATCAAAGATTTAGAAAAAACACTTTGAGTATATATTGCTGAAAAATCAAATTATCCTGAACCAGATGATGGTGTTAATATAACTTATAGTTGATGAATTGCCTGGACTCAATGAATTATTTGAGATAATATGCTTAGGGCATTGAAAATATCAAAAGTATTAGATCCTCTTACAACAAGTAATTATACATATAGTATTACAGGATTAAAAAATGCATATCAAATATGAGCTATCAGAGAATGAAATTCATATCAATCATTTAATTTTATTGATAACACATATGCAGCTGATAAAATTGCAATAGCAATAGTAAAATGAACATATAACTGAAAAGCATTGAGGATAAGCACATGATGAATTGACTATATTGTAGCTACTCCAAGTATCATTACAAGCGATTTAAGTGTAACAGATTTGCAAGAAATAATAAACAATAAAAAATTAGTATTTAATAATTTTTCAAATATTCCACATTCTTATCAAGGGTTATGATATGTTATGAGTTGATGATTTGACTTTATTCCAAGCAGAAACATAGAATTATTGAATTGAAACTTATCAAATCTATGAACAAACTATAAGAGATTAGTAATATTAGAGTGAATAAAAAACACATTTAAATGAAGTATAGTTGATTCAAATTATAATGATATTACTAGTTTTGATATATCAGCAAATCAAAAACAAGCATTAGTTTTAACAGATTCTTTAAGTAATATATTGTGAAAACACCAAGAACAATGATCAACAGGTTCATACTTTTACCAATTGTCACTTTGATATAGACATACCT
>SAAG01000080.1 GCA_010119095.1 Candidatus Altimarinota bacterium | reverse complement strand
GAGATATAAGTCATCAAATTGGAAGTCATTTGTGCTTTTCATTTATATAAAAATCATAATCTTTTAGTAATTCATCATATACCTTACTTGTGGTATAACGTTCGCTTCTATGAGATGTTTTGCGAGGAACGAGCAAAATATGGGAGAGCGAAGTGCAACGAGCGAACCTCATAGAAGCTGTTGTCAGACCAGAGCGAAGTATGAGCGAGAGTGCAACGAGGGTTTACCGTATTTCTTTTGGATTTATTTTTTTGTAAAAGCATTTTTCTTTTTAGAAAGATGATTTTATTCTAAATTTTAAAAAAGAAGGGGCTGGACGATAGTCCAGAGAGAGTTCCACAGATCCTTGAATTTTAAATCAAATCGTTATTGTATAATTAAAATTTAATTTAATTTAATTTCTTTTTTCTCTCTGAGATCTAATCATGGAATATCAAAATTAGCAAAAATATGATAATAGTGTATCTTCCGTTCTTCATTCGAATTAGTCATTTTTTTCTCAAGATGATTTATATCGTAGATAAAATTTGGTCAATCATCAGGTGCTATCTGCTCAAACTCAGGAATTAAGAACTCAAATTCCTCTGACACCTCTACTCATTTAAAATATTGCTTTGAAGGAATAATTATTTTTGTAAAATTTGTATCAAAATCTTCTAAATACTCATTTAAGATATAGTCAAATTCAGCATTACAAATAGATATTCAAATACTTAATTTATTTGATACAAAATCTTCAGAGGGGACAATAACAATTTTTCACTTTATTTTTTCAAAACAAGAAAATGAATCTTTTTCTAAAATTATCGAAAGTGTAGCTTTCTTTTTAAATAAGTCGAATAATCACATAAAGTATAAAATTAAAATATAAAATAACTCAAATTTTAATAAGTATTTTTTTAGAATTTATTTATAGATTTTTAATATAAAATATATCTAAAATTTAATTTTTAAATTTCTCTTGAATTTTTTTTCTATTTAAAATTAATATTCAAATTAAAAATGAAAATAGTAATATTATGTATAATTCAGGTCAGGTTTTAACTTTTGTCATTTCTTCTTGTTTTGGTTTTTTTGTTGTAATTATATTATCTTGTAAAACAGATTTCGTAATATTTTCCTGTTTTGAATCTTTTGTTTCATTATTTGAAATATCTACTTTTTTATTTCACATTGAATCATGTGTTTTATAATACTCAACCTGAGTATCAATTGCTTTTTTTTCATTTTCATACATTGTATTCATATAAACATCATAACTCACTATTTTATTATCAAGTACATAATCCAGTGATTCTATTTTATTATTGATACAAATTAAATTTTTATATCAATTTCCATTAAAAATCATGCTACCTTCACTATTACAATCACCTCATATTATATTATAACTTGAAACACCTTTCCAAGTTTTATCTTTTATTGAATTAATAAAAGAATCAAACGTTTGTAATTGTGTTTTTTGAATATCAAGATTTTTTTGTATTTCCTTATCATAATTTTCAGTAGATGATTGGATTCCAGATTGAATTACTTTATTAGACCAATCTGAATATTGTAAACTCTTTTCTTTATAATAATATTCACCATAAGATCATTTTACACATTTAGCAGAAAAATCTTGAGGCAATTCTTCAGGTGTACTATTTTTTGTTTCTTCGCAAATAGGTCATTTTTCATTATATATATTTTTTTCAGAATCATATTTTTCTTTTGTTACCTTTTGGTTTTTTATATAATATACATTTTTTTCTGATCATGAACAATCATAACCATGATAAAAATCATTATTTTTTTCAATACCATTACAAGTTTTTTTAATAATATCTTCAGTTATTGATTTAGTAGAATTGTTATCATCTTGTCAATTACATAAAGTTTTATCAACTTCTTTACCATTTTCTACACATATTTTTCAGGTTATTGTTTTTCATGATCCAACTTCCATATATTTTGGTCAATTGAATCATGCATCTACTAAATCTGATTTATCTATTTGTTCTTTTGAGCAGATATTATATGGTTCATCATAAACATGTGTTTCACAATATTTTATTCAATCTTTTGTTGAGAAAGAAGATGTTTCAGCAAAAACATTATTTATATATCAAAATATAATAAATAAAATTAAAATAATGATTTTTTTCATAAGTATAATTAAATTAAAATATAAAATAACTTGAGTTTTAACGAGTTTTCTTTCTCGTTTTTTTAATTGCTTTGAAAAAGCAAACTTTCCCCCTTCTTTTTTAAAATTTCTGACGACTTTCATTATTCTGATGATTTTTCACTAAAATTGATGATGAAAAATGCAAATCCTTATAAAATCTAAAAGAAATATGTCTGACAATGTTTGCTTCTATGAGATGTTTTGCGAAGTATGAGCAAAATATGGGAGAGCGAAGTGCAACGAGCGAACCTCATAAAAGCTGTTGTTAGACCCGAGCAAAGTATGAGCGAGAGTGCAACGAGGGTTTACCGTATTTCTTTTGGATTTTTCTTTTTGTAAAAGCATTTTTCTTTTAGAAAAGATGATTTGTTCCTAAATTTTAAAAAAGAAGGGGCTGGACGATAGTCCAGAGAAAGTTCCACAGAGCTTGAAATATAAATTAAATTGTTTTTATATAACTAAAACTTAATTTAATTTTTTCTGTTTCAACTCAATAACCATATTATCAAAATCACTTTTATATAATTTATCTTGTATAGGTTTAAATTTCTCATATTCTTTTTCTGCCAAAGCAATTGCTACTTCATGGCTTATTTTTCAAGCATTTTGCAATATTTCTTGTTCTGTAAATTTTAAAAATGCATCTAATTTTTCTCTCCAGTCTTTCATATACATTATTTTTCATCTACTTGCTTGAAATTCGGCATAATCAAGATACATATCAACTATATGATTCAAATCTTTTAGTTCATTTTTTTCTAAATAATTTTTCGCAATTATTACATCACTTTTGTATATTTTTCATTTTGGTGCTTTTCTCCAAGTGGTAAGTCACATATTTTCTTTCTCTGAACCTACTCTATTATAAATTATTTCTGCTGCTGTATTTCAGGTAATTGCAAAATGAAGTTTATTTTGAACGGTAGCAAAAAATTTTTCTGCTTCTGCTGTATGTAGAGAATAATCAAAACTTGTGGCATAAATATCTGTTATTTTTTGATAACTCATTCTTTCACTTGCTCTAATTTCTCTTATTTCTTCAAGTAATTCATCAAAATATCTAGCATCAAATTTACTTCAATGTATAAATCTTTCTTTATCAATAGCAAAACCTTTCAAAATATAGTTTTTTAATTTATCTGTTGCCCATATTCTAAATTGAGTTGCTTTTTGTGAATTTACTCTATATCAAACAGCAATAATAGCTTCTAAACTATACATTTTAGTATTTCTTTTTACTTCTCTACTTCACTCTTTTCGAACTTGTAAGAAATCCTTACAAGTTGATTTTTCTTCTAATTCTTTTTCATTATAAATATTTCATAAATGTAGGGTTATATTTTGAGGAGTTGTTTCAAAAAGTTCAGCCATTAATTTTTGACTCAACCACAAATTTTCTTCTTCAAATAAAACTCAGATTTTTACTTTTCAGTCTGATGTTTCATAGATTGTTATTTGATCTTGCATAATTTTAAAAAATTATTTAAAATATTTAAGTTTATTATATGGGCTTTTTGGGAAATGCAATTTTTGAATTTTATAAAAGAAGAGGCTGGACGATAGTCCAGAGAGAGTTCCACACAGAGCTTGAAATATAAATTATAATTATCTAACTCATTTATGTTTTTTTAGTATTATGCTTTAATTTTATAAGTAAAAATTATTTTTTATTTAAATACTGAATATATTTTTCATAATCTTCTGGATTTCAAACTTGATGAACATTTATATCAAAATAACTAACTTTATATCATTTTGTAACATTTTCATTAAAAATAGGTCAAACATAATATTCATTATTAAATTTTATGTTTTTAGAGATCATAGACTTCATTCATTCAAAAAAAAGTTTGTTATCCCTCCAATAATACATTCAAACAGTTGCTATATCTGAAACAACTTTTTTAGGAACTAATTGAATTAGATTTTTTTGTTCATCACATATCAAAAAATCATCTTTAGGCTCATCATTTTTATATGTAGAAATAAGTCAATCATATCTATTATCTCTTGCATAATTTAAAAAATCTTCAGAATTATAATTGAATATTTGATCACAATACATAACTATTAATTCTTCTCAACCTTTCATTATGTCTTTTGCTTTCAAACAACTTTTTGCTGCTCATTCTAACTTTTCATAACTTTTTAAAAAAATAATATCTTTATATTTATTTCTAATATTTTCTAATTCTTCTTGTAATTCCTCAGATATATCTACAATCTTTCAACTTAAAATTAATATTATTCTTCAAGAAATATTTAAACTTTCTAAAACCCTATCTATCATAGTTTTTCAGTTTATATCTAAAAAAGTTTTGGCTTTTTATAACCTTCTTTTGAAAATCTTGTTCATAATCATTCCATTGGTACTAGTATATCCATATTTATAAATTACTTAATAAGCCTTTTTTTTGTGCTAATAAAAAACAAAAAGCTGTTTTACTTGATAAAACTTTTCAATCTAAAATCATTTTTTCAAATTCATAAATAGTTGATGTATAAACTTTTATGTTTTCTCATTTTTCTAATTTTGCTTCAGATGTTTTTTTACAATTATAAGCCATATAATATGTTACTTTTCATTCAAAATAATTTTCTACTATACTTTCTCATAGAAATTCAATTTTTTCTGAAATATATCAAGTTTCTTCTTTTAATTCTCTTTTACAATTTTCTATTTCTGAAATATCATCTTCAAGTATTCAAACAGGAAAATTAATTACATATTTTTCAGGTCAATATCTATATTCTTTTAAATAAATTACTTTATTATCAGAAGTTATAGGTAAAATAAAAGTTCATATTGTCTTTTTTTTATTATGTCAAGTTATTAAAAAACTACTTTTTTTTCAAAAATCATCCAAATATATTTTTTCACTAACTTTTAGATATGGATTTGAGCTTACTACTTTTTCAGAAATCTTTTTTGGAATATTCATATTTTTTTTATTAAAATATCAAATAAAATATTATTTTTGTTTCTTTTTTTAAAAGAAATTGCTTTGAAAAAGCAAACTTTTTCCCCTTCTTTTTTAAAATTTCTGATGACTTTCATTATTCCGATGATTTTCATTCAAATTGATGATGAAAAATGCAAATCCTTTTAAAAATCCAAAAGAAATATGTCTGACAACTATCAATTATCAGATTAATGGTATATTGTAAATCTGGATTTTTTATATGTTTAAATATCTTTCTTTTCAATAACTCGTGATTTATACTAAAAAAGTATTTTGAAAAATCTAGTTTTAAATAGTACAAATTATCATATCAAGCATTTCTTGATTCTAAAAAAATCAATTCTTGTAAATATTTTAGAGATTTATGACTACCGTATCATTTTCTACAAGCAAAAGTTGAAAAGACCATTCTACGA
>SAAG01000214.1 GCA_010119095.1 Candidatus Altimarinota bacterium | reverse complement strand
TTTTTTGGGAGTTTTGCTTCTGTAATTATACACAGGCTTAAATCAAAAGAATGATGAATTATAGCATGAAGAAGTAAATGCCCAAATTGTCAAACAACTTTATGAGTAACAGATTTGATGCCTATAGTGTCTTATTTTTTTAGACTTTGAAAATGTTGATACTGTAAACAAAAAATAAGCCCTATTTACCCATTATTAGAATTATCAACATGAATATTGTTTTTTTTGGTTTGATATAATTTGATAGATTTTTCTATGATTTTGACAATAAATTATATTGAAATTATAAAATTGTTCTATTTTTTGTTTTTAGCATTTATTACTATTATTTTTGTTTTCTATGACATATTATATTTGGAAATAAATGAATGAGTACTCTTTATAGGAATACTTTTTTCTTGAATTATTATAGTTATACAGACTATATTTCCAGATGTGTTAATAATACCCACATTTTCAAGAAATTATGAATGAATATTAGGCTATGAATTATACTGATTAATAGGATTATTTATTGTTATTATATTATCTTTATATATTATAATTTTAAAGGGATTAAAAGAAATATATGATATGTTAATTTTAACATTTTGCATACTTTCTATTTTTGTTTTAAAAGAGTATTTTAATATAGATATATATCATATACCTGTTACAAGTTCAATTTTATGACTTTTATTTATATTTACATTTCTATTTTTACAAATTGTTGTTAGTAAATGAACATGGATGTGATGATGAGATTTAAGAATAGCGATATTAATGTGATTAATACTGGGGTATAGCTATAGCTTTGTTTGAATTATGATAGCATATATTTTATGAAGTATTATTGGGTTATTTATTATTTTATTACAGAAATTGAAAAAAAAGGAAACCATTAGTACTATTATTCCATTTTGACCATTTCTTGGATTAGGATTATTTATAAGTATTTTATTCCAAAAAGAGATAAACGAGTGGTTATTTTATTATTTATAATCAACAAACTTGAAAAGTAAATCAATTTTTTTTTACAAAATGGGTAAAAAAAGATACAATATATAA
>SAAG01000011.1 GCA_010119095.1 Candidatus Altimarinota bacterium | reverse complement strand
AATTAAATTTTCTCCACAAAGTCACTTATATTTTTTACTTTTAATATTTCAATATTAAATTTTCACTTAATTTCTGTATCAGGTATGTAAACTTTTTTAAATCCTAGTTTTTCTGCTTCTTTTATCCTTTTTTCTAAGTGAAGTACATTTTTGATACTTCAAGTCAGTGAAATTTCTCAGATAAAGACACTTTCTCTTGGGATAGCTTTGTTTTGTTTACTTGAGATTATAGCTCCAGCTAGACTCAAATCTATGCTGGGCTCCTCTATCCTAAGTCATCTTGCTATATTTAAGTATACATCTGATGAATCAAGTTTTACTTTAGTATATTTGCTTATTATAGCTATAAGCATATCAAGTTTTGAAGTATTTAATCACCTTACACTTCTCTTTGGATAACCAAATTTTGTGTAGTTTGTAAGAGCTTCACACTCTATAAGTATAGGTCTAGTTCACTCCATTGTTATACTTAGACTTGAGCCTATAATTGGAGTTTTTTCTTTGTTATCAAGTAGCTCTAGTCATGGATTTTTTATATCTCTAAGTCATTCTTCTCACATCTTAAATATAGCAATCTCACTACTACTACCAAATCTGTTTTTTATACATCTTAAAATCCTTATATCTTCAAATCTCTCTCATTCAAAAAATAGTACTGTATCAACTAAGTGCTCAAGTATCTTTGGTCAAGCTAGATTTCAGTCTTTGGTAACATGACCTATTATAATAGTTGTTATATTATTCTTTTTTGCAAATTGCTGAAGCTGTTCAGCTATGTATTTTACCTGATTTATACTACCAGAACTTCAAGTTACTTCATCACTACTTAATACACTTATAGAGTCAACTATAAGTAAATCTGGTAGATTTCATTTGATTGTTTCAAATATATTTTCTATATTATTTTCACAAAGTATAGATAAATTGTCTCACTTAATTGAAAGTCTATTTGCTCTAGTTGCTAATTGTCATATAGTCTCTTCTCCAGATACATATATGATTTTTTTCTGTACAAGTGATGCTAATTGAAGCGATAAAGTTGATTTTCATATACCTGGCTCTCCAGAGAGTAATATAAGAGATCAAGGAACTAGTCACCCCCCAAGTACATTATTTAATTCTTCTGATTTTGTAATAATTCTTTCTTCACTATTTCTTGGATTATCTATCTTTTCTAGTTCTTTTTTTTCTGCTTTAACCTTGCTCTTAGTTTTTGATTCTTTAAATTCAACTATAGTACTCCATTCCTTACAGAAATTGCATTGTCATTGCCACTTGATAAATTCGTTACCACAATTATTACAGATGTACATAATATATAATTAGTATATAGATAGTGCATAGTATATTTAGATAATTTAAAAATGCAAGATATATTTAGTAATAATAAAACTTGCAAATTATTATATTTAAATATAATTCTAAACACTAAATGCCTCGGTGGTGGAATTGGTAGACACGCGGGACTCAAAATCCCGTTCTAGCAATAGAGTGCGAGTTCGATTCTCGCCCGGGGCACCAGAAAAACACAAAAAAAGCTAGAAATTAATTTCTAGCTTTTTTTATTTTGTAGTAAACTGAATCTAAATTTTATCCCATTTTCTTCTTGCCATTCTCATTTTTCTAGTAGTTCGTAATTAGATTTATCAAATTCTACACTTCTTTCACATTTGAAATTATTATCAATTTCTGTTAGATATATTTTATCTAAATTTTTATGTTCTAATGCTTTTTCAAATACACTACTTCACCCAATTATATAGATATCTTCTACATTTTCTTTGTTTTCAATTTCTTCTAGTGCATGTTCAAAAGAATTAAAATGAAGTACAAAATCATCTATCTTTGAACCATTATTTTCCATAAGCAATTTTTTGCTTACTATACAGTTTATCCTATCTGAAAGTGGTTTATTACTGGATGGAATTGATTCCCAAATTCTTCTTCACATAATTACAGCATTAAGTTTTCCTAAGTCTTTAGTTTTTGAAGTAATTTCCTCAAGTCTATCATTATCAGCTTTGATAACCCAAGCAAATCAATCTTTATTTCAGATTCAATTTTTCTTATCAATGGTCATAATTACAGAGAATTTTTTCATATAATTAGTAATTAGATAATAAAATTTTTACCTATTTATTTTACTTTTATTTATTTTAAATACAAATAAAAAGTACAAAAAAACATTTCAATTTTTCCAAGTTTTTAATATACTAAAAAGTAATTACTTTTTAATAATTAAACTATGATTGATTCTTGAACATTTGCTCCATTACAAAACAAAAGAGAGTACACAGAAAATGAAAAAATAGTTTTAGAACACTTTTTTACAAATATAGATAAAAATGTTTATTGTGCTAAAAATGTTTTATCAAACCAATTATGGGCATTTTTAGTATGACAGTATTCTAGAAGTGAAGCTTCTATGAGAGATAGATTTTTACAACTATTTGATGATAGTAAAAAAGCTTTTGAAAAATGATTGATTACAGATGAAGAATATATTTCACTTGATGATTTAGCTACGGATATAACAAATTCAAAATCATTAAATCTTGATTTTTTTGAACAAAAAGCAAGTGATTTCTTGAAAAAATGGTGAGTTGATTTTGGTCATAATAGTCTAAAAGATGCAGATAGAATCAGATTTGCCGTTGAGTGAATTAGTCAGGTTTTTACAAAAGTTATAGAATCACCATTTCCAACTCTTTGAGATTTTCAAGAAAAATCAACTAGATATCTACATTTTTGAAAAGAGTCATTGATACTACCAGCTGATTTATTAAATTGAAACTATGCAAGTGATATAAAAGAGATAACTTGAGAATTGATGGATACTTATCTAAAAAGTTTTGAGATAGTTAAAAAAGCTCTACAAGATAACGAGATAGTGAAAAGGGAAGAGTTTACATCTGATAGATCATATGAAAATACTTTAAATGCAAAAGTATTTGATATAGTAAGATATCTACTACCTTCAAATGTATGTACATCACTTTGAGCATCTTTTTCTACTCGTACACTTGAAGCTCATTTAACTTATATGTTGAGTCATCCACTACTAGAAGTAAGGACTGTTGCTGAATCTATGCACAATGAAGCTTTAAAACTTTCTCCAGGACTTCTTAGGCATGTTTGAGTATCTGAATATGAACTTAAAAAGAGAGAAAATATGAGTAAATACACAAAAGAATTATTCAATTCTATACTAGATAAAGAAGATGAAATAGGCTTTTTTAAATGAATTTCTGATGAAGATAGAGTGAGTGTAGTTTTTGAATGAGAGTTAGATGATAACATCTGTGCATCATTGCTTTTTGAAAGTGCTAGAATTAGAGGTTTATCATACAATGATTGTCTAGATATAGTAAATGATATGGATAAAAATGAAAAAGAACATTTGATGAAATTTGCACTTTGAGATAGATGAAGTCATGATCGTATGCCTAGAGCTCTACAACACTCATCAATTATGTTTGAATTTTTACTTGATTTCGGTGCATATAGAGATATCCAAAGACATAGAGCAAGTGGTCAATTATGGCAATGAGCAACAGCTATATCAGGATATGATTATCCAGAATATATAGACTTACCTGGAATGGAAGAATTTGTGAAAATGTATGACGATGTAATGACAAAAACAACAGTTTTATCTAATGATATAATTAAAGATAATTGTTATCTATCAGAATATGCATGTGCAATGGGGCATTTAGTTAGAACAACTTTTGAGATGAATCCATGACAATTAGCATATGTTATTGAACAAAGGACAACTCCTTGGGGACATGATAGTTATAGAAGATTATTTATTGAAGTATATAACCAACTAAAAGAACTAGCTCCAATTTATTCTAAATTTATCAGAGTATGAAAGGTTGAGGATCAATCATCTAGAAAAATCCAAGAAGAAAAATCTGAAAGCAAAAGAAAACAATTAGGTATTTAATTATTTATATTTTAATCTAATTTATGCAAAATTTAACACAAGAATTCGCACACTTATTAACAGTTCCAGGATTATTAGCCTTGGTTAATATCATAATTATTGATATAGTAATGAGTTGAGATAATGCAATAGTAATCTGAATGGCAACAAGAAATCTGACTGGAAAAACAAGAAAAAAAGCAATTTTTGTAGGTATTGCTTTAGCTACAGTTATGAGAATATGTTTTGCATTTTTTGCAACATACTTATTAACAGTGACTTGACTTAGATTTGCATGATGAATCCTTCTTTTGTATGTTGTTTGGAAATTTTATAAAGAACTTAGAACCTGAGAAGCTCATCATGAAGAGGGGAATAAACTTAAAGAAATATGATTTTGGTCAGCTATCTACACTATAATTATTGCTGATGTATCGATGAGTTTAGATAATGTACTCGCAGTAGCTTGAGCATCACATGGTAATGTCGTTACTCTTTGAATCTGACTTGTTTTTTCTATCATGCTTATGGCCTTTGCATCAAATTATATTGCAAAAAAACTAAATGATTATCCTATTATTCAGTGGATTTGACTTTTAGTAATACTTTTTGTTGCAATAGAGATGCTTATTAAGTGAACTCCAGATATAGAAAATACTATTAAAGTAGATAATCTTTTCCCATTTTTTATTTTTATGGCTTCAAGTTTTTTTGTTATTTTACACCAAAAGTATTTTACTGCTATTAGTGAATTACAAGTTAAAAATTTTATTAACAATAATTTTTTAAAGATTATAATAAGTTTTTTACTTTTGATTTTACTTTTTGTTAATTTATGAGAAACAATTGTTGGGTACATAAATCATCATATTGCTTTTCTATACTTTATAAATCTAATCATACTTTTTTTATTTTTAGAAGTAATTGGTATATTAAAATCTAAGAGAAAATAATTAAATCAATAGTATTTTTAGTTATTAAAAATGTCAAAATAAGCTATTTAAAAGTATTTGGAATATTTAAGATAAATTAATTTGACAAAATAAAATATTTAGTATAATTCAAAATATTAATCTAGTTTTATAATTATAATAATATGGAACAAAATCTTGAATGAAGAACAGTTGAAGTAGTTTTAACTTGATCTGTTGCTGAAGAAAAATGAGCTACACTAGTTGTAAATACTACTTTAGAGAAAAAAGATAGAGTTCATGCAATTTTAAATAGAATAAAAGAATGAAGACCACAAATCCAAATTTTTTGATATAAAATTAGAGAGATAAGAGAATGAAATGAGCTTTTATATATCAACGATCCATTAGCAAAGAACAATAAAATAAATTAAAAAAAACTCTAGGTTCACTTCAGAATCTAGAGATTTTTTTATTTTTAAATTTAATCAGCATATATATATCATTGTATTGATCAGTCACCAGAAGATACCTTTCTAACTGTTACTTCGTTTAGAGCTCTATAGTTCATATCTTTTACTATTATACTTCAGTCTTTTACTCAAGTTACTATACCTACATGTCAGTATCTTGGATTGTATCATTTTCAGTTAAATACAACTATTGCTCAAACAGAAGGACTATATCATGTTGATACTCAGTTTGATTTAGCATTTCTTAGCCAATCTTTTGCATTTCATCACCATGTAACATTTTTATACTGAGCAACAAACCGAGTACAATTTCACCATTGGAAAGATCTCTTTGCAGTTCTTTTAGTTAATGTATATTCTCAACTGTCTTCAACATACTCAGATTTTCATCATTTTACAAAAGTGTATCATGATTTTGCATAAGTATTTTTCTTGTTTGTTTTATTATTGTTAGCAAGAGCTTTATTTGATTGTTTTATTACAGGAACTTCAACTTTTTTAATTCAACCAGGGATTACTAACTCATCTCATATTTTTATAGGATCTTCGCTTGTTAATAAGTTTTGTTTAAGTATTTTTTCTTCATTTATATCATATTTTTTAGCAAGAGAAGATATAGTATCTCATTTTTTAATTGTATGTATCAATCAAGAAACAGGTGGAATTTTTATTTTTTGACCAGGATGAATTACAGTTTTATCATCAAAATTGTTTGCCCAATAAACAGAGTTTCTAGATACTCAAAATCTAGATGCAATTAATGCTATAGAATCTCAGTATTTTATCTCATATGTAACAATTTCATTTGTTCATACTAGATCTCTACTTCAATCTGATACTGTACTTACGGATAAAAAGTTACCATCTTCAGATTCGACTAGTGTGTTACTATCTCATCATTCATATTTATAGGCAGAAAGAATAGAAGTCTGATCGATATCAGCTCTATCAAAGTTTGTTACAGTAGTATTATCGTATAGTAGATTTGCAAGTGCAGGATAAAATGGAAAAACAAAAACTATTACAAATAATACTAATTTGTATGAAAGACTATATTTATTTTTTGATATATTTGATTTTAGTATGCTATCTTTAAGTATTCTACTATGTCTTTCTATTTTCGCTTTTATATTAACTTTTGGTGTCAATTTAGAGTTTTAGCAAATAAAAAATTATAAAAATATTCTTACAGATTATCATCAAAAATTTTCCATATAATATAGATATAATTACTTATGTCACACTTATATTTTATCACTTTAAAATATTAATTCAAATTTTATGCTATTGACAAAACCTCCAATTTTGTTAATTTAGGTCTAAATCAGATAGTTCTAGCATATCTTTTTTTAGATTTCATTTTGAAAACTCTCATTTTTTCTCATTTAAATTCTTCGATTACTTTAAATTCAATTTTAGATCATGCAATAGTTGGAGTACCAACTTTTACATCTTTTCCTTCTTCATCAGATATAAGCATAGCTTCAACTGTTAAGTCTTCTCAAGCTTCAAGTCAAAGTTTTTTTACATCTATGATATCTCATTTCTTTACTATAAATTGGTTTCAACCAAGTTCTACTACAGCTAACATATTTTGTTTAGTTAATAATTAATAATTTAACATCTATTATACATATAATCGTTAAATTTCAAGTAAATTACAAATTTGTCCCTAAATAAATTTATAATTATTCCAGAAATTTAATCGAGGAGAGTACAGCGAGAGGGTATTTAAATGGCTGGGATGGTAGGATTCGAACCTACGGAATGGTGGAGTCAAAGTCCACTGCCTTACCACTTGGCGACATCCCAATATTTTAAAACTCTATTAGTATATAAAAAAAATTAAAAAGTCAAAAAAAACTGCAAAAAAACTAGACATAAATTTTTCATTTACTGTCATCGTAAGGATCAAGATGTATCAAAACCTTAGCATTTTCAAGTATTTCCTTTATTTTTAGTTCTATCATATCTCATGTATTATGAGCATCAAATAGGGAAATATCCTTATCAAATACAAGATGGAAATCAATAAATATATCATCTCAAGATTTTCTAGAATTAAGATAATGATACGAATTTACTCTTTTATCTGTATTAAGTATTATATCTATTACTTTATCCAATATCTCTTGATCAAGTTTTCTATCCATAAGCATGTGATATCATTCAGTTATTATTCACTTGCTTGAAGTTAATATATATATTCAGATAACAATGGCTACTATACTATCTATAATTACTAACCCACTAAATTTAATCAGTACAAGAGATATAATAATTCAAATATTTGTATAAAGATCAGTAGTATAGTGAAGCATATCAGCTCTGATAGTCAGATTTTTAGTTTTTTTAGCTACTTTTGATAGGTAAATAACCAATGCTCAAGTTAAGATAATTGATGCAATCATAACATAAATAGATTCATTTAAGCTTTCAATTGCTCATCAATCAATAATTTTTCTAATAGCAAAGTAAATAAGAGTAATTCAAGAAAATCAAACTATTGCTCACTCTAAAACTGCTCATATTCATTGGATTTTTCATTTTCAGTAATTGTATAATGAGTTATCTTTGTCATTTGATGTCTTTATAACATACAAGTTAAAAAGTGACACAAAAAAATCTAGTGTAGAATCTAAAGCCGAAGATAACAATGCAAGGCTTCAAGACATAATTCATACAACAGTTTTTATGATAACAAGAAGTACTGCAGTTATATTTGCAACTACTATTGCTTTTTTTGTACTATCAAAATTTGAACTCATTTTATTTAATTATACTTTAAATTTTCTTAATATTAAGGATTTTTTTTATAAATCAAATTTAGTATATTTTTTATTGCAATTTAATTCAATATATTTAAAATTATACAAAACTATTCACTAACCACTTTATCTATGATTTGAACACTTCTAAAACTGATGCTGACTTCTGGAATCTCAATAAAAAGATGGAATAATTTCCCAAGAATTGAGGATATAAGTCATCTTGATAATGTTGGATTTATCTTACATGTTGCTATGTTTTTAGCACATCTTGAAGAAAAAAATGGTAACAAAGTAGATAAAGAATTTCTAATCAAAAAAATTATCTTTTCATCAATCAAAATCCTTGTTATTTCAGATATCAATTCAGGTACTAGAACTTACATAGAAAAAGTTAATAAAGATATATTTTCAAAGCTTGAACAAAAAGTATATGATTTTGTGTTTTCTTTGGATGCCCCAGAGTTTTTGAAACAAGATATGCAAAAGACAATTACTGATAGAAGTAAAAAGCTAGAATTATCTATCATAAGTGCTGCTAGGAGATACACTTCTTATAGAGAATGCTTAATTAATAGAAAAGTATACGAAGAGATGTTTGAAGTCCCATACAAAGAGATTATGGCCTCTCTAGAGATAAAAAGACAAGAACTTAAAAGTCTTGATACACTTTTAAAAAATGCAAATTATGAAAAGTATCTTCTAAATATTAGAAAACTTTCACATAGTTACAGATGGAGTAAACAAAAAAGAATTTTTCCTATAACAGTTATGGCACATCTAGTTTTGACTACATTTTTGTCATACATAATAGGTATGCTTGAAAATGATAAATGATGAAAATACAACATATATGAGATGCTGGTTACAGCAATGTATCACGACATATCAGAAGCTATGACTTGAGATATTATTACACCAACTAAAAAAGCTATTGTATGATTTGAAGAGATTCTTCGTGAAGTAGAAGAAAAGATGCTAGATGATTATCTATTTTATTATGTTTGAGAAGAATACGAATCATATGTAAAATGATATATGCTAAATCCTTGGGATTGAGTTGAATGACCTTTAGTTAAGGTTTGTGATAATCTAAGTGCTTTATTTGAAGCAAAAATAGAAGTAAATTATGGTAGCACAAACTTTATAGAAATATACAGAAATGTTAAAAGAAAAATCAATTCTTACGAACATGAAAGTATAAATTATGTACTTAAACATGTAATTGACAGTTTCGATAGCTCTGGAGACGATATTAGTTTATAATTATTTTTATGTATTCTCTTACACAAGCAACCAAATTATTATTAGATTCTCATGATTTATGAATAAATAGTTCAAATTCTCAAAGAATTATCAAATACAATGTACACAAAGTCAGGCATACTTTTTGTGTTTTAGAAACTTGAAGAAATTTACTAATAAAAATTAAAGAGAATACTATTTTAGACCCTGAATTAGTTAATAAAGCTGAAGTTTGCTTTATGCTTCACGATGTTGGAAGATTTTTTCAAAATGATTGAATTGAAGTTTTCGAAAACAAAGACTATGATCATTGAGATAAATCATACGAGATTGTAAAAAAGAGTAATTATTCTCTAGATATTTGTTTAGCGATAAAGTATCATAACAAATTTACTATAAATTGAATTTTTGAAGAAATACAGTATTTAGAAATGAATGATTTTGAGAAACAAGATACAATATTTTTATTAAATATATTAAAAGATGCAGATAAACTACAAAATATGATTTATAGTATATTTGATAGTGATAGTTATTTTATAACTGATAAAACTGCACGGAATATAAAAGAAGGGGATATTACAAAAGAAAATTTGGTAGATATTCAAAAACATAAATTAATTAATAGAGCAAATGTTAATACTTTTTGAGATTATTATCTTGCAACTATATCATTTATCTTTGACCTAAATTTTAAAGAAAGTTTCAGAGTTTTAGATTTTTATTGATATATTTATAAATCTCTTGATAAAATAGAAAAATCTCCATGAGTTTCAAAGGAAAGTATGGAGATAATAAGAAAAAGTATAGAAAGTTTTAAAAAAAGTTAATTATATTTTCTTCCCATCAACAATTATATCAAAATTCCTCTTTTTTAACTCTTCAATAAACCATTTATCATCGACAAAGTTTTCAGGGTGATGAACTCATGGAGTTATAGTGTTATTTGCTAGATATTGAGCGATTAGAGAACATCAGATTCAAGTATTCATTACTCAAGCTGGTACTCATCATACTGAGTAGTTTACTATTTCAACTACTTTTTCATCAAGTTTGATAAACAAGCTTTCTTTGTCTTCTACTTCAAAGTTTTGAGGAGCAAATTTACTCATTATCATATTTGTAAATTCAAAAGGAGTTAGTTCGATTCATTTTATATTTTTTTTCTCAGTTTTATCTAAAAATCAAAATTCATTCAAGCTTTTTACAAGTCTGATTATATTTGGACTGTGTTTCATTATAAAATACACATTTTTTATTCATTTTTCACTCAAAAAATCAGGCAAAGAAAACTGTTCATCATGATTTGTTACATAGCTTTTTGGTAAAAAACAAGTTTTATTTACTCATCATTTACAGAAATCTCAGTCTACTTTTTTACTACTTCCATGTACAAATATATATTTTCAGTTTTCAAAAAGTAGAGCATCTCAAAGCACTTCTTCAACTACTGTTGCAAAGTTAAATGGTAGCATTTCTGCAGGTGCTTTAATAATCTCATCTGCAAAAGAAATAGTTACTGTTTCTACTTTTTCCATATCTTTAGCTGCATATTTTGTCAGGATATTTACAATTCAAGGAGCCGATCAAGCTCACAAACAAGCTGATATTCCAGATTCTTTTGCTAATCAGTCCTTACTTCTTGAAATCTTGATTCAGTTATAATCATCTCATAAATCTACATAATTTTTTCATAGTTTCAAGCATAAATCCAAAACTATTTGGTTAAAAGTGTATTCCAAACAATTCACAATCAAATCATACTTTTTAAATGTCTTAATCAGATTTTCCTCATCTTTTAAATCAACAAGTGCTTTTTCTATATTCTCTGAATCTAGTTTTTTTGCAAATGAATCAATCTTATTCTTGTCTCTTCAAGCAATTCCCACGATAAATCAAGATTCAAGTAAGTCTCTTACTACAACTTGTCCAACATTACCATATCATCCCAAAACTAGTATCTTTTTCATAAATTATAGTTGTTATTTATTATCAATATATATTGTAGCATATTAAAATACATAAATCTAATATTTTTATTTTACTTTTTCTAGAAATGACTTATTCTTAATAAAATAATTTGATTATATTTATTGAAATTTATGAAACAAAAAACAAAGAGACCAAAACCATATGTGATGCACGATCCGTACTTTCTAAGAGCTAAAAAAGAAGGTTACAGAGCAAGAAGTGTGTATAAACTTATAGAGATGCAAGAAAAATTTGAACTTATAAAAGAGTGAATGAATATCTGTGATGTTTGAGCTGCTCCTTGAAGCTTTATCCAATACATAAAAAGGATTATTAGAGATACTGGTCAGATTGTAGGTATTGATTTGAAGCCAATAGATAAGTATTCTCAAAAAAATATAAATACTATTGTTCATTCGGTTTTTGAATTTGATACTCTAAAACCAAAAGTAGAGCATTTTATTTGAACAGGGAATAAGTTTGATTTGATTACTTCAGATATTGCTCCAAATACAACTGGGCATAAAGATATTGATCAATACAATTCTGTTGAATTAAATATAGAAATAGTAAAGTTTAGTGATGTTTTCTTAAAAAAGTGATGAAATCTACTTATGAAAGTTTTTAAATGAGAAGATTTTATAGACTTAGTTAATGAGATTAAACCTAGATTTAAAACATTTAAAGAATTTAAACCTCATGCTACTCGTGACAGAAGCTTTGAAATCTATGTGATTTGTGAAGGAAAATTAAATTAATAATAAATTTTTTATGCCAAAATACTACGATACTATTCTCTGAGAATATGTGAAAAATCCTTGAGTAAGAGGACTTTCTTTGGATGATTTAGCTCTAAAACAGCTTGATTACAAGATGATTAGTTATGATGAAATTACAAATAAAAAGAAACTTAATTTTGTAGATGTTGATTTAGTAGAAGCCTCAAAATACAGCTGAGAAGATGTATACATCACTTGGGAATTGTATAAGAAACAAATGTCTGAAACACAAAAAAGTGATAACCCTTTATCTATACTCAACGATATAGAAATCCCACTTTTAGAAGTCCTAAAAGATATGGAGATAGCTTGAGTAAAAGTAGATAGAGATAAGCTTAAGTGAATCGGTATGCTTCTAGAAAATGAGATTAGAACTCTAGAAAAAGAAATCCACTCACTAGCTTGAGAAGAATTCAATATCAAGTCACCAAAACAAGTTGCAGATATACTTTTTGTAAAACTAGGACTTGACTCTTGAAAGAAAAATAAAACAGGTTTTTCTGTTGATAATGAAGTACTCGAAGAATTAGCTAAAAAACACGAAATTGCTAGAAAGATGATTGAGTATAGAACTTATACAAAACTACTTTCTACTTACATCGAGTGACTTCTATGAGAACTTGATGACAATGATATAATCCACACAAATTACAACCAAACTATTGCTAGTACAGGTAGACTAAGTAGTACAAATCCAAACTTGCAAAATATCCCGACTTGAGAATGAATTGCCTGAGAGATAAGAAATGCATTTATCACATTTTCTTCAGATGAAGTATTGATGGCTTTTGATTACTCACAAGTTGAAGTAAGAGTTCTAGCTATTATGTCAGGTGATGATAACCTACTAAATGCCTTTAAAAATAACATAGATATCCACTACAATACAGCCAAATTTATGTTTTGAAAAGATGATATCACAAAAGAAGAAAGAAAAGTCGCAAAAGCAGTCAATTTCTGAGTAATCTACTGAATTAGTGCATTTTGACTAAGCAAGATGATTGACTGATGAATGGCAGAATGTAAAAAATATATAGATAAATTCTATGAAAACTACCCTAAAGTAAGAGAATTTTTTGATAAGATTGTACTGGATTGCAAAGAAAAATGATATGTAGAAACTCTTTTTGGTAGAAGGAGATATATCCCTTGAATCAATGACAGTAACAGAATTATTGCTGATGCAGCAAAAAGGGAAGCAATCAATATGCCAATCCAATGAACAGCAACAGGCGATATAATCAAGATTGCAATGATAAAAATCCACAAATATCTAAAAGAAAACAATCTAAAATCAAAACTGATTATGCAAGTACATGATGAAATAGTTTTTTCAGTAAAAAAAGATGAACAAGACCAAATAGAAAAAAATATAAAATCCATAATGGAAAATGTCCTTACTGAAAGTATCGAAAAGTGAATAATCAAAGACAATATCTCACTTATCCCACTTCTAGTTGATGTCTGAGTTGGTAATAATCGGGGGGAAGCGAAATAAAAAAATATTCAAAATATTTGCATTTTACTCAATAAATGATATACTAATTATAGTTTACTGTAAACACTTTACTGTAAACTGTTTACAGTATAATATATTATATATGAAATATCATTTTAAATCATTGAAACAAATTCTTGATGTGTTTGAGACAAATGAGATTATCTGAGCTACCGAAATCTCTATAAAATTGTGAAAAAGTAGGACTATAATACACAAGTATCTAAAAGAACTAGTTAAGCAAAAGAAATTAAAAAAAGTAGGGAATTGACCACTTACAAAGTATAAAATAGTAAACACTGAATTAAGTACAAATAATTCGTTAGAATCAAATAATACTTTAAATTCAGATTTTTTACCTGATTATAAAACTACAAAAACTTTAGAAGATATTTTTTATAAATTTACTCCAGAATGAAGGATTTTAATTGGATTTAATTGATTAAAAGAATGGTGTAGTGAAAGAAATTTAGATGTAGAAGAAAAAGTAGTAAATTACATTTCTATTTATAATCATATACAATCTTTACAGGATGATTGTTGATTATTGAAGGCAAAAGATACATTTTGAAAACATTTTGAAAAAGTATATTTAGATAATGTTTATTATGCTGATCAATATAAACGGATGGAATTTGGAAGAGGGAAGCTTGCCGAGATGACTTTTTATGCAAAAACATCACAAAACAAAGAACTTATAAATCAAAGTATAAATGAGATTATCTTAAAACTTGAGTGTTTTATAAAAAAAGAAAAGTTCGATGCAATAGCTATTACTCCTTGGAGTATAGATAGGAAAAACCAACTACTCCAATTTTTAAAAAACGAATTAAAAGGTTTACAAATTCCTTTTGTAAATGTAATTAAGTATTATGCAAATAATATAGCAATTCCTCAAAAATCTCTTAAAACCAGGGAACAAAGGATCCAAAATGCTCGTAATACAATTTTTGTTGATGATAAAAATATATGAAAATATAAGAAAGTATTACTAATAGATGATTTTGTATGATCAGGTTCTACACTCAATGAAACAGCTTCAAAATTAAAAAAAGAATGAGTTAATATAGTCTACTGATTTGCTTTTGTTTGAAATCTTAATCTAGAATATGAAGTAATAAATGAGGTTTAATGTTTAAATATTCTTTTTCACAAACATTTCACACATAATAACTTTTTAACATTTACATTGAGCATAAAAAAAGTATTATGCATATAATATTATATGTTATTATTTTATTCTATCCTTTATGCTAAAAATACCTCCACACTCTGCTGAAGCTGAAAAATCTGTACTATGAAGTCTACTTATAGACAAAGATTGATTTATTGTTATCTGAGATTTATTGAAATCAGAGGACTTTTATGATGATTCTCATGCGATTATCTATAATGCGATGTTTGACTTGTACAAGAGCCACAAACCTATAGATATGATAACTGTAAAAGAAAAACTAGATGATAAAAACTTGCTTGATAAAGTATGAGGAATTATCTACCTAACTGAACTTATAGATATAGTTCCGACTTCTGCCAATATCTTTGAATATGCACAAATCGTCAAAAATAAATCAGTTTTAAGAAGATTAATTAAATGATGAAATGATATAATCTCTTACTGATACGATGAGGCAGCACCTATCAATGAATTACTTGAAAAGTCTGAAAAGTCACTTTTTGACATCACTCAAGTATTTATCAGAAATAAGTTAGTTCATATCAATGAAATACTTAGTCAAAGATATGAAGAATTTGCAGAAGTACATGAAAACCCTGATCAGATTAAAAATCATAGATTACAATTGTGATACAAATGACTAGATTTCAAACTAGGTTGATTAAAATGATGAGATATGGTTGTAGTTGCAGCTAGACCAAGTATGTGAAAAACAGCACTTTGTATGAATATAGCACAAAATATAGGTTTGAGATGAAAAAGTATTGCTATATTTTCTCTGGAAATGAGTAAAGAACAATTAACCGATAGGATGATATCTTCAGCAATGTGAATAGATAGTTGGAAACTTGCGAAATGAGAACTTGAAGATGAAGAATTTTCTCGTATATGAGAAGCTATGGAAAAGCTTAGTGAAGCCAATATATATATCGATGATTCAGCGGGATGAAGTCTAATTGATCTAAAAAGTAAAGCTCGTAGACTCAAGATGGAATCTGGGCTTGATTTAATTGTTATCGATTATTTACAACTTATGTCTAGTGGTAATTCTATGAACAGGGTTCAAGAAATAAGTGAGATAAGTCGTGGTATAAAAACACTTGCTAGAGACTTAAATGTACCTATTATTGCACTTAGTCAGCTATCTAGAGCAGTAGAGTCTCGTCCTGATAAGAGACCAGTACTATCTGATTTGAGAGAGTCATGATCTATAGAGCAAGATGCAGATATAGTTATGATGATGTACAGGGAAGAGTACTATGATGAGTTTACAGAAAGAAAGTGAGTAACTGAGATATTTATAAGAAAAAATAGAAATGGTCCAACCGGAACTGCAGAATTGATGTTTGAAAAGAAACATCAAAGATTCCTAGAAATAGAAAAAAACATAGAAATGTAAAAAAAACTTGAATTTTTCACTAAAAAGTGTTAAATTATAGAAACTAGAAAATTTACACAACAAATCCCTTTAATTTTTTATGAAAAATAAGATTGCTTAAAGGGATTATTTCGTAGGAATTGAGTTATCGACTATTTTTTAATATAAAATTAATATATGCACGAAAATATATCACCTGTATTAAAAGATTACTTACCTGATGACCATAAGTATTTCACTTTTTTAAAAAAGGTTTTTCGTCACGAGTTTCGTAAAAATTGATTTAGAAGGATATCTACTGTTTATCTAGAGAATACTTCAATGCAAGAGAAAGTTTTTGGTGAAAAATTTGTTAATGATAATATTTTATCTGTTGAATGGAATACTGGACTTAGAATTAACTCAAATATAGGTGTATTAAATGCTTACTTAAATTGAGAGTTAATGGATGAAATACAACCAGTACATCTATACCATATCTGAAAATTTTTCAACAAAAAGCAAGAAAATTACTATATATGAGGTGATATAATCTGAGAATCTGATTCTATTTTGGATTCTATGCTTATTTATATGACTTATTCAACACTAAATAAAATCTGACTAGAAAATACTTTCAATATAAAACTTAATGTTGTTTTAAATAAAAAAGAATTAGATTCATATATCCAAGATTTAAGAGACTTTTATGAAAATAAAAAACATCTTTTAAGCCAAGAATGACTTGATTACTTAGCTAATGATCCTTTAAAGATACTTAGTCTAGAAACTGAAAATGAAAAGATTTTAGCTCAAGAAGCACCTAAGATGATGAGTTATATAAAAAAAGATTCAAAAGAATATTTTTCAAAATTAATTGCATATCTGGATATGTTAAAAGTACCTTATAATATTGATAATTTATTAGTACCAGAGTTTTCATATGCTTCACACTCTATGTGGTATTTTTTGAAAAATGATTCTTCAAAGAAAATCTCAAAATGATGTAGATATAATTATCTATCAAAAATAATGTGACATAATAAAGAAGTTTGAGCAGTTTGATTTTGTGTAAATGTAGACACTCTAATCAGTATGCTTAAAGAGAATAACATGAAGATAAAAAACAAAGATGAACTTGATTTATACTTTATTCAACTTTGAGATGAAGCTAAAAAAATAGTATTTAATTTGAGTCTTGAAGCAAGAGAAAAATGAATAAAAACGATGGTTTCTCTATGAACTCCATCGATGAAAGAACAAATTCTAAAAGCTCAAAGAGCTTGAGCTAAGTTTATAGTAATTTGTGGTATTATGGAAGCTAAAAACAATGTGTTTCAAGTTAGAAATATGGCAAAGGGAACTCAAGAAGAAGTAAAAAAAGATGATATACTAGATTACATAATAAATAAAATTGGACCTGAAAACCTAGATTTTTACTGTCCAGCAAGGGATCTGATAATAGAATAAAAAAAAGATTTCTGTAAACTACAGAAATCTTTTTTTTATTTAGGATTAAATAATTTTTTTCCAAAATAATTTTTCCATTCATTAACAATTATAGAAACAAGTATATTTGGATTTTTTTCTCTCAGGTATCTAACTTTATCTCTATTTGAAGGGAAATGGGGAAATATTTTGTTTGCAGTATCAGTTAAATATACTTCATTTTCTTTTCAAGTGATACTTGTTAAATATTTAAAAAATTTTTCTTATCAATCAGTCCAAAAATTCATTATTTCTTTATAAGTTGGAGAAGTAATTCATTTAGATAAACAATCCTCAACAAAGAGTTTTGCAGCATTTTTTATATAGACTTCCCATGGAGATCATACTGCATATAGATCTGCATCAGCAATAGGAGCTTGAATATCATCAACATTTCATCTTTTTTGAAAAATAGTTCAAATTATTCTATGCTCAATTTGTTCAGCATCTTTATTTGTAAGTCAATTACAAACTTTCAAAATTACAGTAGTTACAGTTGCTGCAATCATTTCATCTCAATTTCTTGGTGTTCCTGTATGTAATACATAGTGTCACCTTGCAGCCCATATATCATGTTCTCATTCATATAACATTCAAATTATAGCTTTTTCTACTCCTATATGGTGTATTTTATTATGATAGGGTACATCTGTGTATAAAGAGTTTAATCACAACATATATTATATTTATTTACTAATTATTAAACTTTAGTAATACCTTTTAGGTCTCAGCTTTTTTCATTGATTATATTAAAATCATAGATTTTAACTCATTCTTTATATAATCAATCAGTTTTTATTTCTAACTCATCTCATAATGCAACCTCAATATTTTTATTATAACTTCTTGTTAGATGTCACTTTAATCAAAATATTTCTTTATAGAAATTTAGTAATGTAATACTAAAGGTTTGAATTAATAGTTTATCAGTATAACCAACATTGTCAGATTTAATTTCGTCCAAAGTTCTAATTTTGATTATTCAGTTATCTTTTGCTTCAAAAAAAGTACGATAAAGTGGATTTTTTGTAATCAAATCAGATATCTTATCTTTTGAGGGGATTTCCATAATATTATCTGATTTTCCAGTGGTATTTCAAACTAAATCTATTATATCTGGTTCAAAAGTTTTACCCGGAATTGGTAATATTTCAAATTCTATTTTAGTTTTTCTCTCTGTGTCCATATTTTAAGAATTATAATTTAAATTTCATTAGTATCATCTTTTTTTTCTAATTTTTTTCTTTTACTTGCATGCATAAATCTTACTGCTTTTTTTGGAGTAATTCATCACTTTATACTTCATTCTTGCAATATTACTCATTTAGCATTAAGTAATCTAAAATTTCATAAAAGTAATTTATCATCTATACTAGTAATTTCACATTCAATAAAAAACTCTTTTCATATTTGTCCTGGATTTTTATTGGTTTTAGTAGTAGAATTTGCAAATGTTAATAATTTCTTTCTTCAATCATTTTCTATTCACTTATTCATAAAAGATAGTATTCAAAATGACAGTATCTGTGCATTTATTTCTGGTAGTAAGCTTAAATCTATTTCTCAATTTTTATCTAAATACTTAAAATCATGAGGCATAACCCAACTTCACTTAATGATATCTCATACTTGAATACTTTCTCAATTTTCTAAGTATAAATCACAACTTGATGCAAATCTAAAAGGAGGAGCTTGAAATAAATAAGTATCTATTTCAGATTCAAGTGAATGTGTTGGAGTAATTATAACATCATTAATATCATAGCTATCTTTATTAGGATTTTTATAAATAGATGTATCAGTTAATAGTGTATGTTCTAAAGGATTGATATCATTATTTATACTCATTATAATCGTACCATTTATATATAATCAATCTTCTTTTATAGATATAGTGTTTCATGGTATTGCTAAATCCAAAAAATTAACAGATTCATATCAATTTATTTCAATATCAATTCATGATATTGTCTTAAATAATTCTTTTAGTGCAACTCAAGGGCATATTGGCAGGTCTGGAAAATGTCATTTGAATCAATTACTATTATCTACTGATTTAACAATTATTTCACCTTTATTGTTTACTTCAAAAAAGTCACTCAATACAGTACTTGATTCGATTTTTTCTTTAATTTCTGATACACTTAAATTTAATAGAATTCAAACATCATTAGCAGTAGATTTTACTACTTTTTGAATTCATGGCTTAGTTAATGGCCAATTTTTATCTATAAAAGAATCTTGTACTCATTGTTTCTCAGTGTTTGTTACTCAGGGATCTGCAATAAGTGGAATATGTTGTTTTAAAAAATTATCCATATTTAATAATATAAATAAATAATAATATTATTATAGATAAAATAATTAAATGTCAATACATTATTTACAATAAATAAACCGCTTATAATCAAGCGGTTTATTTATTGTAAAATTATTTAACTATTTTAAATACAGCCTTAAATCATGCTGGTATCTTTCAAAATAAATATTTGTATTTGTCATCAGTATTAGCAAAAGTTTGTTTTTTGTATTCGTCATTTAATTGTAGTAAATATGGAAAATTTGTATTACTAACTAGATTATTGTCAAATAAGTAAAACATTACATCATAACATTTAATTAATTTTTGTGTTCTTCATATTTCTTTATTTTCAGCATCATAACTTTCAAAATTGACTCATGCTAGTCTTATATAATTATCTAAATCTTGGCTTGTTTTGTTTGTCTTGTTATATAAATCTATTGCAGTTTTTAGACATAAACTATCTGAATCTATCATTTTTAATCTTTCAGATGTAAAAGTCTTAAGTAGGTTTTCAAATCTCTTTGTTAAAGCATGACTTGGATCTTTATCGATTGTAGGAGTATTTAAATCTACTACTATATAATTAATTCACAATTTTTTAAAATTATCTATAGTTTTATTTAAATCGGGATTATATACATAATCTTCAAAAGTAAAAATCAATGAATCTTCTATAAGTCTATAATTATTTTCAGTAATAAAATATTTTAAAAATGTTCACATTCTATATATTATTGCATCACTCTTTATTTCTGTAACTGGAGAAACTAGATTTTTATACATATTCATTCTTATTTCTCCTAGTCTTTGTTTCATCTTTGAGTAAACCATAGGTTCCATATTTTTACTTATTTCTGGGTTATACACAAAGAAATTTAACAATTCATTTAATCTATTTATATCATTTATTTGTTCAACTGCATTTTTAAATTCATCAGGAAAATTATTTAATGCAAAAAATTCATATATAGTTTTCTTATAATTTTTTTTAAATTCTTCTTTCTTTTCTTCTTTTATATTTAATTCAAAAAGTATATTTAGATAATCTCAATGATATCAAAATATTGCTTCTTTTTCTTTTAACACTCATGATTTATAGTGCATATAACTATCCTCATTAAAGTTTGTAAACATATGAGGAATAGATGATTTTACAAAGTATATAGATATGATTATAAAAACAGCAAAGAAACTAACAGTTTTTAGTATATATAAAGTATCATTATTATCAATTTCAGAATTTTCTCTTGTTATGTAGTAAATTCATATTCATATAAATAATAAAAATAATATGTACATTGTAATTCAATACCAAACTATTCAATATGCTGAGATATTCCATAAAAACACATAAAATACGGTAAAGCTAAGGTTTATAATAAATAATTTTAATATCCTATCTTTTTCCCAATCTGTAGAATTTTTAAAATGGATTAAAACTCAAGCATATAATCAAAATATTATTGCATATCAAAAAGGTAATTCAAAATTGTTAAAAAATGAAGTTAACAAAGATGTAGTTCATGGAAAAATAAAGTAAAATATTTCAAATAATATTATTGAATATACTCATATATAAAACCAATTTTTTCTAAGAGGAATAAATAAAAATAATACTGGTAATAAAGCAAAAAATATATAAGTGATATCTGTATATTCTCATCTTTGATTAGTTTGCATTGATAAACTATATGGGAGCTTAAGATAATTATTTATTCATTTCTCATACCCAAAATATCTTCACATATCAGCATTTATAGCTTGTCAGTTTTCATCAAGATTTTGTCTAGATGCAATTTCTTTTTCTTTTTCTTTTAATTCTTTTTCAGGTAATATTTTACTATAATCAAGAGGATAATAATTTGCTTTTCATCAAATTAAAGTTCATACAGTTAAGTTACTTATTCATGCTTCAGTTATATTTTTAGCTAACCATGGTAATAGAGAAATAATAATTCAAGCTAAAAATATTCAGATTATTTGTAGAGTCTTTATAACATACTCTTTATTATGTTTTATGTATGCATAAGCAAGTAATCAAATTCATATCAAAAAAGCCAATATAGAGAAAGTATTTATAAATACTATATCATTTTTAGGATAAACTACATTCATCAAATCCCACAATTTTAATTTTGTAAATACTGCAAAGTAAATAGAAAAATATCATAAAAATGCGACATATCATACTCTACTAAAAATTATTACTCAAATTATTGCTGAAATCAACATTAAACTTGTTAATTTTATTGCAAATGAAAATCATGCAATAATTCAGATTATAAACATATAATAAAAGTCTTCTTTTTTAAAAAACTCTTTTTTAAATACTTTACCTATTATATTAGTGATTTTTCAAGTTAAAGTATCGCTTTTTTCTAAAGAACTATTTTCATCTCAAACAAATTCCTCTTTTTTAACAAATATATAATAAACCATGTACAATGCTATAGAACTTATAGAAAATAGTCATACATCTAGTTTCATATCTTTACCAAGTTGAAAAATAATCATTGGCATTGAGACAAATATAGTAACTAAAAGTAATGGGATATTTATAAATTCATTTTTTTCATTAAAGAAACTTTTTGCAAATAGATATATTACAATAGAAGCTAATAAACCAGAAAATGTGTTTAGATAAAATGCTTGAGTTGCTGATCAAAATAAATAACCAATTCAAGTGTATAATTCCCATGTTTGTAAAGTTCATAATGATAACAGTTTTCAAGCTGAAGCAAGTAAATTTGGTACATTCATATAAACTCATAAATCATCCCATCAGATTGGAAAAGGTCTAAATACTAAAATCAAATTTGTACTTATCAATGCTGTAAAAATAACAAATAGAAACTCAGAAGTATATAAATTGATATCTTTTTTTATAACTATTTTTGTAGTAAAAAAGTTACTATATAAAGATAGGATGTTTTTATATCATATTCATAAAAATGCTATAATAATTACGATTACTGAGTATAAATTATAAATAGTAGCAAAGGCTGATAGATAAATTAGTACAATAAATGAAAAAAATCAAAATCATAAAGAAGATAAAAACTTAAATATATTTTCTTCTTTTTCAAATCATTTTATATAAGAAAGAATTTTATATCAGAAACCATAGGATGCTGAAAAAATGATAATTGGCAGAATTAGAAATCACAATATTTTTATAAATAATCATATTCATTGAGATCATGAAAATCATTGTTTCATACCAAAGTATGCAATACAAAGAATTAATAAATGTAATATTGAGTATCATAAAATACTCGAATAAGACATCTCAATATCATCTTTTTTATCACTATTAAAGACAAGTAAAGATAATATCTTATAGATACTATAAATTACTAATAATGGTATAAAATATGTTGTAATTACACTAACTGGAAAGGCTTCCACATGAAAAGGGAAGAACTTATAATAAGAAAACACAGTAAAACTTCAAAATATAATTAAAGTAGCAAGTTTTATAATATAAGAAAGCATAGTAATTAATTAATAATTAATAATGATAATCAATAATCTACAAATTTAGTTATAGTAAATTATAAATTAGGGCTTATTATATAAAAAAACTTGCAAAATTCAAATTATTTCAAATAATAAATACTAAGCTTACCTACTTACTTTTTAGTAAACAAAAATGAATAAATTAGTATCGCACATACAAGCCATCTTACTTGAGATTATTACAGAGATTTACAAAATCGAAGTTTTAGAATCAGAAATATCTCTAGAAACTCCACCAAAAAAGGAATTAGGGGATTATGCATTCCCATGTTTTTGACTTTCAAAAACACTTAAAAAATGACCAGCACAAATTGCTCAAGAAATCATAGATTTTGTAAATAAAAATAAAGAAAAGTATAATTTTTTTTCTAGCTTAGAAATAGCTTGACCATACTTAAATATCAAGATTAATAAATTAGAAATTCTATCTTTGATTAACAAATATAATTATAAAAAATTTGAAGTAAATCATTCTGATAAATTAATTATTGTTGATTACATTGGAGCAAATGTATGAAAACCTCTTCATATAGGTCATATGTGTACACCAAATCAATGACAAGCAATGATAAATGTATATAAAAAACTTTGATTTAATGTGATTTCAGATAGTCATATATGAGATTGGTGAATAATTTTTTGAAAGCTTATAGTTGCTTATAATATGTGGTGAGAAGAAAATAAATTAAAAGAAAATGCTGTTGAACATCTTTTTGAGTTATATGTGAAAGTTACAACAGAATCTGAGTTAAATAAATTATTAGAAGAAGAATTTAGAAATCAATTTAAATTACTTTCTGAGTGAAATCCAGAGTCAATTGAATTATGGAGAAAATTTACTAGATACAGTATTGATTCAATGAATATTCAACTTTGAAGGTTGCATATTAAACCAGATTTTAATATAGGAGAGAGTTTTTATGAGTGATTATGATTACCAAAAATGGAAAATTATCCTGATTTGAAATATAGCATGAAAATGATTGTTGAAGAATTAGTTAAAAAATGAATTGCAACAAAAAACGATGATAATTCAGTATGAGTGGTGTTCCCAGATGATACTAAAATTCCAAGTTGTATACTTCAAAAAAGAGATTGAACTCATGGTTATCTTGCCTCAGATTTAGCTTGTGTAAAATATAGAGTAGAAAATTGGAATCCAGAAAGTATAATTTATTTTGTAGATGTAAGACAACAACTTCATCTAAAACAAGTTTTTGAAATTGCAAATATGGCTTGATGGATTGATAAGAAAAAACTTATTCATGCATATAACTGATTTATTAGCTTAAAAGATGGAGCTATGAGTACTCGTAAATGAAGAATAATTAAGCTTGATAAATTATTAGATGAGGCAGAAGATAGGGCAAAAAAAATTATTTTAGAAAAAAGACAAGATTTTTCAGAAGAAGAATTAAAAGATATATCAAAAAAAATATGAGTTTGAGCAATAAAGTATTGATATTTAAGAAAAAGTAGAGAAACAGATGTTATCTTTGATTGGGATGAATTTATGACTTTTGAATGAAATAGCTGACCATATATACAATATGCTTATGTTAGGGCTAAAAGAATCTTAGAGAAAGCTCAAAAAAGTGAACATAATATAATATTAGAAAATTATGAAGATGTTAAAGATCAAGTTAAGGAAGAATCTTTAAATTTAATAAAATTATTGGTTAGTTATACTTCATCTGATTGAATTTTGGTAGAAACTGCAGAAAAAGATATGCCACATATATTAGCAAATTATTGTTATGAATTAACTAAAAGTTTTAATGCATTTTATAACAATGTTGATGTTTTATGAGAGAAAAATTTAAAAATTAAAGATTTAGCATTAAGTCTTACTAATCATTTTGCTGAAACAATTAAAGATGCTTTCGAAATCCTATGAATAGAAATGCCAGATAAGATGTAATTATTTTTATATAAACAATTAAATGTCAGTAGATTACAACGATTTTTTCACTACATTCTCAAAATCTAGAGAAAATATGAAATGGGAAGAAATAGATTATTTCCTAGATTTTTTGTGAAAAGAAAAATTGTATTCAATAAGTATCCTTGATGTAGGTTGTTGAAACGGTAGACTTATAGGTCATATTGAAAAAAAATGAATTGAAATAACAAACTATCTTTGAACTGATTTGTCATCTTGACTCATAACAGAGGCAAAAAAACTTCATCCAGATAAGAGTTTTCAAGTTCTTGATATGCTATCTATCTCTGAAATCAATGAAAAATTTGATTACATTTTTTTTATCGCATCTTTTCATCATCTAAAAACTATCGAAGAAAGAATAGAAGTACTAAAACAAACAAAAAAACTACTAAACACAAACTGAACTATTTTTATGACCAATTGGGCATTGAATAGTGAATTAAATAGCGAAAAATATAAAGAAAGTATGATAGAAAACTCAAAAAACGAGTTTTTAAGCCAAGATTATAACATAAAAATTGGAGAGTTTATTAGATATTATCACTCATTTTCACTTCAAGAATTAGATTATCTATTTAAAAATACATGATTTGAAATTGTTGAAAATAGATTATTTGACAATAAAAGGAATTTTATTTCAATTATAAAATAATAATTAATTTATAAATATAAAAAAATGCACTTTACAAAGTGCATTTTTTTTGCATTTTAGAAAAATTAATGATAAAATCTTATAAATTTGTGCTAATTCTATAAAAAAAATTTTTTATATGTCTGAACAAAATATACATGTTTTAACAGAAGAAGAAAGAAAAGCAATTAGAGATAAAAAAATAAATGCCATTTCGTTTTGAAAAGATGTTTTACCAAAGCCACCTTATGCTTTGGTTAATTGAGCTTTGGAATTGAATCCAGAGATTTTGCTTGATGCAAAAAAAACTGATAAAATCAATGTAGATTTAGAAAAAGATGATTCTATGTTTGAATATGAACCAGAATATTGAGAAGATGTTAATTCAAAAACAGAAGTTGTTCAAAAAGATACAAAGATAGAAAATGATAAAATAATTTTAGATAGCAATTATGATCCTGCAACAATCAAAAAATATATTAAACCTAAAAAAAATATATTTATAAGAGATTTACCTACATTAAAACTTCCTGAGGATAAAAATGCTATTGAAAACAATAAAATAATCGAATGAAAAGAAATAATTACCAAAGAAATTAATACTTGAACAAAAGAAGAAACTAAAATAGTTGAAAAACTATCAGAAGTAAAAACCGAAACAGTAATAAAACCATTGGTTAAAGTAGCAGAAGTAAAAACCGAACCAGTAGTAAAACCATTGGTTAAAGTAGCAGAAGAAAAAACCGAACCAGTAGTAAAACCATTGGTTAAAGTAGCAGAAGAAAAAACCGA
>SAAG01000010.1 GCA_010119095.1 Candidatus Altimarinota bacterium | reverse complement strand
ATTATCGATTGAAAAAAAGTTGATAGTTGATTTTTCAAAAAAATATCCGAAAGATTAAATTTTTATAAAAAAGTTAAACAAAAATTAAGAGAAAAAAGATTATTAGATGAAGTAACAATGCTTATTGAAAGTCAGAATGAAGTAGATGAAATGGCTAAAAAAACAAGACTTGAAAATATGCATATGTGATTAATTAAGGAGTTGGATAATGATAAACTTCTATGATATGAGTTGTATGCAAAGATATTATGAAAGGAAAAAATATCATGAGATACTTTTTGATTTGTAGAAGATACTTGAACTTATAAGTTTTTCTTATGAGATGCTACATGACATTGAGTTCAAGCTTGATTAATTGTTACATTATTAACAAGGCTATTTTACAATTTTTCAAAAGAAAATTTCTTAGAAAAATTGGTTTATGAAGTAAATAACTGATTAAAACAAGACTTAAAAAGTTGAAATTTTATAACTTGAATATTTTTTGAAGTTGATAAAAATAATTTGGATAGCATAAAGTATGTTTGAATGTGACATGAACCTATGCTTATTTATAGGAAAAATACTATGGAAGTAGAGAAATATATTGCTTGATGACTTGCTGCATGAATAAGAATTATAAGTGATATTAATAATATTAAAACTAGTAATATAAAGGTAAATGATTGAGATGTGGTGTTTATATATAGTGATTGAGTTGTTGAATCAAGAAATAAAAGTAATGAATTATTATGAATAGAATGATTTTCTAATATCATAAAAAAAGTTTGTATGAATCAAACTGAATGAAAAATTACTAATATATATAGTTCATTAATAGAAGAAATAAAAGATTATAGATGATGAAGTGTAAATTTCTTTGATGATGCCACTATCTTTATCTTAAAAAGAAATTCACAAAAAGATGTTATTGATAAAAAATCGATGTATTTAAAAGATTTATCAATGAGAGAATGATTATCAAAGAAAAATGTTAGGGAACTAGAATGAAAGACAAAAGAAGAAATTGAAAAAGAATTAGAAAAAATAAGAAAACAAAAACAATTAAATTTGATAATTAGTAATTTAGAAAAGTTATATATTACTTGAGAAGTATTAAAGTTAAAGCAGGAAGCTATAAGATACATAAAGGAATGATTTATCCATAAAAAAATAAATCGGTATCTGAAAAAAGCTATTACAAATGAAAGACAATATAAGATTGACTTAAAAGACCAGAAGATGAAAAGTAGATATATAGTTTTAAAAGAACTATTGAAAAAATGAGATTACTACACTGTTATAAAGGAAACACAAGAGATTATAGCAAGTGATGGTAATATAACAATATAAAAATTTAACACTTTAACATATTTGTATGTTTTGAAACGAATTTTACGATAAATACTGAAATTTTAACAATACTAAATTCTTAGCATTGCTTAATCAGGCAAAAAAACTTGATTTAAGAACAAGAAAAAGAGGTTGATATAAAGCTGCTAAGCAATTGGTATTATTTAGCAGTGTTTCAAAAAAAGAAATATGGGCTTTTATAAACAAGATGTCTATCTTTATCAATTCGTGAATCGATATAAAGTCAGCTTTATCTATCGTAATAAAACAAATAAAAAATCCAAAATTAAAGGAAGTTATCATAGAAATGAGGTTAAATATTGATCATTGAATTACAATTGCTGATACAATGCAACAATATCCAAAAATATTTGATTCTTTGGTTACAGCATTGACTTGAGTATGAGAAAAAACATGACAATTATGAAGAATACTTGCAGAATTAGATAGAAATCTACTTGAAAGTATTGAACTAAAATGAAAGGTTAAAGGAGCAATGGTTTATCCGGTAATATTATTGACACTTACTGTATGAGTAGTAGTATTTATGATGACATTTATTGTACCAAAAATTACTGAAACATTTGCAAAAGCAAATGTAGCATTACCTAAATTGACCCAAGTAATAGTAGCAGTATCTGATTTTATCACAGAGGATTATTTAACTTTATTAGCTTCAATTATACTAGTTGTGATATCTATTAAAATGATTAAAAAAACATTTCTTGGTAAAATTATGTTTGCAAAGGCAGCTATTTGATTTCCTGTTTTTTGAGCTATCTTAAAGCAATCAAATATAATTTACTTTATTAAATCATTTACTATACTTCTTGATTCATGAGTTTTACTTTTAGATGCTCTTAAAATATCAAGTGATGTAGTAACAAACTTAATATATAAGAAAGAAGTAATAAGAATAAAAAACGAAGTAGAGCTTTGATTACCTATATCAAAATCTCTATGATTGAATCTAGATTATGAAGATAGTTTATATTTAAATAAATTATTTAATGAAGAATTTGCATATGTAGTAAGTACTTGAGAAGAGACATGAACTTTATCGGAATCTTTGAAAAAAATCTGAGTAAACTATGATGTTGAGTTAAAAAGAAAAATTTGAAATATGTCATCATCTCTAGAACCTATAATCATCGTAGTAGTATGATTCTTGGTTTGATCGATAGTAATCTGAGTTATGCTTCCGTTCTTTGAAATGTGAAAAGTTGCAAAAAATGTATAATAAAATATATATTAAATTTAAAAAACTATGTAGATTCTACATAGTTTTTTTGTTTTAAATTTGCGAGAGAAAAAGATATATGATAAAATATATATGGCAAAACTATTAATTAATTATTAAATTATATGTTAGAAGAAATATTTTCTTTATACATGCATAATTCAAATGTGATATTTTGAATTATTTTAGAGATAATAATTATATTAATTATTGCTTTGGTTTTGAAATACTTAAAAAATAGAAAAATATCTATTTTGATAGAATTGTTTTATGAAAAAGTATATAGATTTTATGAAAGCATCCTTTGAGAAGGGGAAAAAAAGTGGATAAAGACTTATGTGGTTGTACTTTTTTTTGTTATATTAATCTCTAATTTACTTTGAGTATTTTTAGAATTTTTTGCTCCAATGTTTTGAGTTGATGAAGAGGGTGAATTTATACTTGAGCATTTTATTACAAATCCAACTCTGAGTCTCAATTTTACTTTAGCATTATCGATATCAAGTATCGCAATGCTACTTATAATTCAATTCTCAAAATTGTGAACAAAACATTTTTTTCTTGAGTATTTACCAATTAATGGTAAGGGATATTTATTTATGGAAAAAGGGAAATTGAACAAATATGTATATTATCCTATGAATTTCTTTGTAAAAACATTTGATATCATATTGTCAGTTTTTATATCTCTTTTGGAATTGGTTTGATTGCTTGCAAAAGTAGTATCTCTAGCATTTAGATTGTTTGGAAATATGATCTCTTGAAGCATACTTGTGACTATCATAATAGTTAGTCTATCAGTAAGTACAAAAGAATTAACTTCTTTTATTGGAGGATTTAGTTTTCCTGTTATATTACCACTTTTTATTTATTTACAAGAACTTTTAATTGCTTTAGTTCAAGCATTTATATTTCCTATGCTAGTTTCTATATTTATAAAAACTACAACATCTCATTCTTAGATGTTAGATAAAAGATAATAAAATTTATTGTTTTTTATTTAATATTTATTACTTAATATTTTAAATTATGGAACTAAATTTAATAGCAATATGAGTTGTATTTAGTATAGGATTAACTTGAATTTGAGCATCTTTAGGACAATTACAACTTACGAGAATTGCAATGGATACTCTTTGAAAAAATCCTAAAATAGGAAAAGAAATACTTATCCAAACTACAGTTTGAATAACTCTAATAGAATCAATAGTTATATTTTGATTATTGGTAGCATTCAAGATACTTGGATCAACAACAATAGATTATGTAACAGCTATTTCAGCTTGATTATCAATTTGATTAACTTGATTTATTGTATGACTTTGAGAATGAAAACTTATGGCAACATCAATAGAATCACTTAACCGTAATCCTGAGAATAAAAATCAAGTTCTGATGTTTATGATTTTATTTTCTGCGCTATTAGAATCTGTAGTTATCTTTGGTTTACTTGTAGCTCTTAGTTTATTGAAATAGTATTTTGTAATTAGAGTGTATTATGTTCGAGATAGACTTGTGAATAGTTGTAGCACAAATAATTAATTTTTCGATTTTATTCTTCATATTTAAGAAATTTGTTTCAGATAGTATGGTAGATTTAGTTGAAGAAAGAAAAATGCTTTTAGATAAGTTATACAAAGCGGATATTTACTATGACGAAAAAGTAAAAAATGCAAACACAAGAAGTGAACAAATAATAAATGATGCACACAAAAGTGCTAAAGAATTACTTACTCAAAGCGAAGAAATAGCATCTGAAAAAACTCAAAAAATGATTAAAAAAGCAAATAGTGATGTAAAATACATACTTGATTCAGGAAGAAAAGAATTGGAAAAAGAAAAAATCGAAATGTTTGAAGAAGTAAAAGAAGATGCAATAGAATTGTCTTTAAAATTAAATGAGAAATTATTCGCATGAAGTTGTTCAAATAATTCATTTATAGATAAGCAAGTAAAAAACTAAAAAAAATTTTCATTTTACTTTTTTAAAAAGTTAAGTAAAATAGGTAGTTATTATTAATAATAACTACCTATTTTTTCTTTTTACTATGCTAAAAACACTTTTAAAGATAAATGTAATTTTGTTGGTAAATTTATTTGCATTTTTATTAATTTGAAATATACTTGACGATATTTTTTTAAAGAAATATATTTTTAAGCTGATTTTTGTTTTACTATCGCTAGTTTCATTATTTATTATAATTTATAAGTTTAAGAAAAATTAAAAATGGAGAATGCTAATACAGAACATAATACTTCAACAGAGGTTCATATCTGACCTCATATTCCAAAGATACAATGAGAACAAGTTAGTTGATATGTTTCTAATACTGTTATCACTACATGAGTATTTTTTATTATAATTTTGATGGTGTCGATACTTTGAAATAATGCACTAAAATCAAAAAAGAAATCAAGATTAAAACAATTCTTTTTAAGTTATATTTGATTTTTTGATAAATATCTTATTGATTCTTTTTGAAATAAAAGATTTGCTCGTAATCATTTTTCTTTAGTTGTAGGTATTTTTTCGATAATATTTTTTTGAAACTTGTTTTGATTAATTATTGATTGGTTATGATCATGAGTTTCTCCTACTATTTTAATATATTTAAGACCAATAAATTCTGATCCAAATACAACTTTTGTATTAGCATTTCTTACTATTACTATGTTTTTATGAGTTTGAGTTAAAACTCATTGATTTACATCAACTGCAAAATCATATTGTTTTAATTTTACCTGAGATAATATTTGAATGAAATTTATAAATGTATTTGTTTGATGGTTACATCTTATTTGATTACCATCAAGTTTGACATCTTTATCTCTAAGATTATTTTGAAATATATTTGCATGAATAGTACTAATATGAGTAATAACTTATTTATGATGAATGATGTCAGAAAAACTTTTTGAAGTAGGTAAATTTTTATCTTTACCATTCTGGTTCTTTGAAATTTTTGTTGCTTTCATTCAAGCAGTAGTATTTGCATGATTAATGATAGCATATTTTAAACAGGCAAGTGAAGAACACCATTAATTGTGAATATAAAAAAAACACTAAACACCAAATAACTAATGATTGGGAAGTTGAGAATGATATAATTAATTATTCTTAACTCTTAGTTCTTAGTTACTAAGATCTTTTTATAATTTAATTATTTATTTATGAATGAAGTTGCACAAACTGCTACACAAACAATGGAAATTATTCAAGTATATAAAGAATTAGCTATGGCTCTTGCTATCGGTTTAGGAGCTTTTGGACCTGGTATCGGTATCGGTTTAATTGGTAAGGCTGCACTTGAAGCTGTTGGTAGAAATCCAGAAGCTGCAGGTAAAATTCAATGATTAGCTATTCTTTCAATTGCATTTGCTGAGGCTATCGCAATTTATGCTCTAGTTATTGCATTTATTATTTGATTTGTAAAATTATAATATAGTATTAAGAATTCGGGTATTAAGTATTAACTCTTATTATAGCCAATGCTAACAATATTTCTTAAAACTTAAAGTATTCATTTACTTATTACTTACTACTTATTATTTATTACTGAAATATTATGGATTTAAAATTTGTAACACTTGAGACTTTTATTATACAATTTGTTATTCTTCTTTTAGTTATTTGGGTATTAAATAAATTTTTATTTAAGCCTTATTTAGCATATCTTGATGAGATGGAAGCAAAACAAAAGAAACTAGAACACGATTATAAAAATATTGATAAGCTTATAAAGGATGCTAATGAGGAAAAAGAAGTTATTCTAAAGGAAGCTAGAATTAAATGAGATGAGATTATGACAGAAGCTGAAAATATATGAAAGAAAAAAAGAGAAAATATAATATTTAGAGCTGAAAATGATGCAAAAGATTTGTTTGAATCAGCTAGATCTGAGGTGGAAAAAGAAAGGATGGTTATGTTAAATTCTATAAAGTCAAGTGTTGTTAATTTGGTAGTTAAATTAAATTCAAAATTGTTTAAACAAGAAAATATAACAAGAGATTTTATAGAAAAAGAACTTGAGACTATAAAATAAGTATTAAGAACTGAGTATTAATAATCAAGCCTTAAGCATTATTGTAGCTAATACAGCTATTTCTTAAAACTTAAAGTACTCACTTACTTATTATTTATTACTTATTACTTATTACTTATTACTGAATATTATGGATTTCTGAAATTTAAAGAAAGAAGAAATTAAAGGACTATTAAAAGACTTAAAATCATATAGTAATTTAACAAAAAAACTTTGATACAGATGAAAAAGAGTTTTTGATAAAATAAAAAATGATAAAAGTTATTTTTTAGTGGAGTATTATCCTTATGCTGATGTAGAATATGTTTTTACAAAATCTATGGATATCTACAAGAGATTTTTTGATTGTAGTCCTGCTCGTCAAGATATAGTTTTTTCTCCAAAAAAATCTTTACTTTGATGAATGAAGGTTTATATGGATGACAATATGGTAGATTTAAGTTTTGAAAAAGTAGAAAAAACACTAAAAAAATAAAAACAAAATAATTAATAATGAATAATGAATAATGAATAATTAAGGACTACCTTTTAAAAATCATTTTCATTAAAATTATTAATTGTTAATTATTAATTATTAATTAATTAGACTATGTCAAATGATATTTTAAATAAGATTATAAAAGACATTGAAACAAAAATAGATTCAGTTGATGTAACTCCTGAGATTGAAAACATATGAGAAGTTTTCTATCTAGGTGATTCGATTGCTAAAGTTTCAGGACTTAAAAATGTCTCTTATAATGAGTTAGTTGAATTTGAATCATGAGCTACATGAGTTGCATTAAACTTGGAAGAACACTTTGTTTGAGTAGTTATTTTGAATATGTTCTCTAAAATACATGAATGAGAAAAAGTAAAAGCAACTTGAAAGATTTTGGAAGTTCCAGTTTGAGAAGCTTTAATCTGAAGAGTTGTTGATTCTTTAGGTAATCCATTGGATTGACTATGAGAAATCAAAACTGATACTTTTTATCCAGTTGAAAGAGTTGCTTCATGAGTTATGACGAGAAAATCAGTTCATGAACCACTTGAAACATGAATTAAAGCTATCGATGCTCTAGTACCAATTGGTAGAGGACAAAGAGAATTAATTATCTGAGATAGACAAACAGGTAAGACACAAGTTGCAATAGATACAATTCTAAACCAAAAATGAAAATGAGTTACTTGTGTGTATGTTGCTATCGGACAAAAAGAATGAAAAGTATCTAGAATAATGGAAGAATTGAAAAAAAGATGAGCAATGGAATATACTATTATAGTATTGGCATGAGCATCAAGTCCAGCTTCTATGCAATATCTTGCTCCTTATTCTGGTTGTGCTATGGCTGAGTTTTTTATGCTAAATGGAAAACATTCATTGATTATATATGATGATTTATCAAAACAAGCAAATGCTTATAGAGAGATGTCATTACTTCTTAGAAGACCACCAGGAAGAGAGGCTTACCCATGAGATGTATTTTATCTACATTCTAGATTACTTGAGAGATCTGCAAAACTTAATGACTCACTATGAGCATGAAGTCTTACAGCACTACCTATTATCGAGACACAAGCATGAGATGTATCAGCTTATATCCCAACAAATGTAATCTCTATTACTGATGGACAGATATTCCTAGAATCTGATTTGTTTAACTCAGGACAAAAACCTGCGATAAATGTATGACTTTCTGTATCAAGAGTATGAGGATCAGCTCAAATTAAAGCTATGAAAAAAGTAGCTTGAACTTTGAAACTAGATCTAGCTCAATATAGAGAATTGGCTGCATTTTCTCAATTTGCATCTGATTTAGATGAATCTACAAGAAACCAATTAGAAAGATGAAAAAGAATGATGGAACTTCTAAAACAATGAGTTTATGCTCCAGTTTCTGTATCAAAACAAGTTTGTGCGATGTATGCATGAGCAAACTGATACCTAGATAAAATAGAAGTATCTAAAATAGCAAAATTTGAAGATGATTTTTATGCTGCACTTGATGATGAAAGAACAATTATTGAATCTATTGATCAAGAAAAATTAATAAAAGAAGATAAAGAAGAAAAATTGAAAAAATTGATTGAAAAAGTTATTGAATTAAATAAATAAAAAGACAAATATTAATTATTAACTTATTAATATGGCATGAGCTAAAGAGATAAGAAGAAAAATAGCATCTATAAAAAACACATGAAAAATTACCAAAGCCATGGAGCTTATTTCAACAGTTAAAATGAAAAAAGCTCAAGATAGTGTAATGGCTAAAAAAGATTTCGTTATGGAACTTTTGAAGATTTTTATGAGAATAGAAGATGCATTACTTAGTTTTCCTCTTTTTTCGTATTGAAACTGAAATAAAACCTTGGCAGTACTAATAACTTGAAATAAATGACTTTGTTGATGATACAATGTTTGAGTTATGAAAAAGGTTAATAGTTATATGAAAGAAACAAAAGAAGAGTTAGACTTTATAACAGTTTGAAAAAAAGCGGCTAATTTTGTAACCAGAACTTGAAATAATCTTGTTGCAGATTTTTCTCACGATTTTTCTGACAACATACAACCAATCTTTACAAAAAGGATTTCTAGAATGTTGAAAGATGAATTTTTAACTGGAAAATACAATAAAGTTGTGGTGTTTTATAGTCATTTTTTAAATACTATTAAACAAATTCCATTAAGTAAAGAATTTTTGCCTATATCTTCTAAAGATATAAAAGAATATCTTTCACTTATTGCAACACAGTTTTACGATGTAGATAAAGAAATTGAAAATAGTTCTAAAAATGCTTCTTTTTACAAGGTAGAACCAAGTAAAGAAGAATTGGCAGAGCATATAATCCCTATAGTACTTGATATGATGTTTTATGATCTACTTTTGGAGTCAAAAGCATCAGAACATAGTTCTCGTATGGTAGCGATGAAGAGTGCAAAAGACAATGCAAAAAAGATAGCAGATAATCTGACTTTAAAATACAATAAAGCTAGACAATCTATTATCACAAAAGAAGTTTCTGAGATTACTGCCTGAGTTGAGAGCTTAAAAGATTAATTAAAATAAAAAATAATAAATAAAAAATAAAAGAAAAAAGATAAAAATAAAACTGACTTTTATAAATAATTTTATTATTTTAATACAATATATTATGAGAAATGCACCATTATCTTTAAAACTAATTATAAATTTTGTAGCTTATATTGGATATACACTATTGTTGTCGATTATATTTTCTTTTTCTTTTCCATTTGTATTAAATATGTTAGGGAAAGAGTTATATAATCCAAGCGATCCAATCTTTACTAAGATACAAGTTTCTATCGCAGTAGTTGTATTTGTAATTACGATATTATTTAGAAAATATTTTTATATAAGTTTTAGTAAAGATGATTATATAAATGAAAAAACTAAAAAAGTAGAAGAAAAAAAAGAGATAGAAACTGATTGGTTAAATTTTGATAATAAAGTTATAGAACCAAAAGTTGAGAAAACTGTAAAAAAAGATGCAGAATATGTTTTTAAAATGGATGATTATGAAGAAGATGAGGATGATAATCTAAAAATATTTGTAGATAAAGAAATAAAAAGATAATATGTAAAATCCTTATATGAAACTAAAAATTTATACTGATTGATGAGCTAGGGGAAACCCATGAAATGCTTGAATTTGAGTTTATATAACAGATGAAAACTGAAGAGAAATAGAAAAAAGGTATAAAAATATAGGGATAAAGACAAATAATGATGCAGAATATACAGCTGTATATCTAGCATTGACTAGGGCAGTAGAGCTTTGATACAAAGATATAGATTTATTTTCCGATTCAAGTTTAGTTGTAAATCAATTAAGCTCTAACCGGAAAATAAAAGAAGATAGATTAAAGATATACAAAGCAGATATAGACAAGATTATAAAAGAAAACAAACTAAAAGTAAGTTTTAACTGGATAAAAAGAGAAGACAACAAAGAGGCAGATAGACTTAGTAATGTTGCGATGGATGAGAAAAAATAAATATAAAAAAAATTTTAATTTTTAATTTTGTATCTTTATGCATACTTGAAAAATAATAAAAATCGTATGAGTTGTAATAGATGTTGAATTTAACGATGGATATGTACCATCAATATATGAATCTCTAGAAGTAAAATGACATACTGAAAAATTGATTCTAGAAACACAACAACAACTTTGAGACAACATAGTTAGAACAATAGCTATGAACCCAGTTGAGTGATTGAAAAGATGAATGGAAGTAGTGGCTTTGGAATCTCCTATTAGAGCTCCAGTTTGAGAAAGTGTACTTGGAAGAATGTTTAATGTACTTTGAGACCCAATAGATAATCTAGAAGCTCCTAAGGCAGAATTTTATGATCCTATACATAGAGAAGCTCCAGAATATAAAAATCTATCAACAAAAGCTGAAGTTTTTGAAACTTGAATAAAAGTAATTGATCTAATCGCTCCAATGTTAAAATGATGAAAAGTATGACTTTTCGGTTGAGCATGAGTAGGTAAGACTGTTATAATGCAAGAATTAATCCACAATATAGCTTCAGAACATGGATGATATTCAGTTGTAGCATGAGTTTGAGAGAGAACAAGAGAATGAAATGATCTTTACCATGAGATGAAATGAAGTTGAGTTATAGATAAAACAGCTATGGTATTTGGACAAATGAATGAAGCTCCAGGACCTAGAGCGAGAGTTGCATTGACTTGATTAACTATGGCTGAGCATTTCAGAGATAGAGAGAAAAGAGATGTACTTCTATTTATTGATAATATATTCAGATTTACACAAGCTGGTTCTGAGATATCAGCACTTCTTTGAAGAATACCTTCAGCAGTTTGATATCAACCAACCTTAGCTACAGATATGGGTGCTCTACAAGAAAGAATTACTTCTACTAAAGATGGTTCTATAACTTCTGTACAAGCAGTTTATGTACCAGCTGATGATCTAACTGATCCAGCTCCTGCAACTACTTTTGCCCATCTTGATTCGACTATAGTATTAAGTAGAGCGATTTCAGAACTTTGAATTTATCCTGCGGTTGATCCGCTTGATTCAAATTCTACAGTTTTGGATCCACTTATAGTTTGAGAAACTCATTATGCAGTTGCTAGAGAAGTACAAAGAGTATTACAAAAATATAAAGAATTACAAGATATCATCGCTATTCTAGGTATGGATGAATTATCAGAAGAAGATAAACAAACAGTTTCAAGAGCAAGAAAAATACAAAAATACTTATCTCAACCATTCTTTGTTGCTGAACAATTTACATGATTTTCATGAGTTTATTCTAAAATAGGGGAAACAGTTGCTTGATTTAAAAGAATATTAGATTGAGAACTTGACCAAGTACCAGAAAAATATTTTATGTATAAAAATACAACAGATGATGTAATTGCTGCATACAAAAAAGACCAAGACGAAGGTAAAATACAATAATAATACTTTATTTAAATTTATAGATTTAAAAAACATGAAAGTAAATATATATTCTTTTAATTGAGAAAATTTTTCTTCAGAAAAAGTAATTTCTGTTACTATGATGACTATGATGTGAGAAATTACAATTCTTGATAGACATACTCCACTACTAAGTGCATTTAAACCTAGTACATTGTTTTTGTTATACAAAGATGAAAATGGAGTAGATTATAGAAATGATTTTGCAGTAGGATCTTGATTTGTAGAAGTTAAAGATTCAGAAGTAAAGATATTAACTGATATGCTTATTGATGTAGAAGATCAAAAAGATATTGATAAAAATGCAGTTGAATTAGCAAAAGCTGATGCTTTAGCTCTTATGGAAAAATATAAACAATGAAAAGATAGAATTGACATGGAAAAATTTATAGAAGCTGAAGACAATCTGATGAAATCAATAGCTCAATTGAAGCTATATGAAACAAGAAAATAATAAAAAAATCTCACTTTAATTAGTGAGATTTTTTTATTATCAAAGAAGTGGTTTTTTCAGAAAGCCATTTTTTTGCTTCCTCATTATTATTTTCTTTTAATAGATTTCGTATTATTGTGGCAGAAATAGGTATTTTAAGCCTATTTTTTTCAAAAAAAGAGATTTTTTGGTAGTTAAATTTTTCAATATGCTCTTTGATTACATTTATTGCATAATCATTTTTCAAATCTCATCATAAAAAGTTTATATTGTCAGATATTAATGAATATTTACTAATTATGTTATTTAAATTATTTATCCATATTAAATCCTCTTTTGAATCATTAAGATAATCTATTGTTAAACTTGTATCAAACTCACTTTTCAAGATTTCTAGTCTTTCATCTAATGTGTAAGGATTTTTTTCATCTATTTTTTCTGCAGATCATATAATAACTATAGTTTTATCATTGTTTTCTAAACTATAATTAATTAAAGATATATGTCATAAATGTAAAGGGCTAAATCTCCCTATTATAATTCAAACATTTTGCATTTATAAGAAAAAAAGAGTATAATAACTATTGAGTATATTAACAAATAATTTATTAAAACAAAATAATTTTTATGAAACAACATCATCATCACCAATCATGAAAAGTCGCAGTTTTAGCAGCAGTAATTGGAAATTCGACTGTTACTGTGCTTAAATTTATTGTATTTTTTATGTCAGGATCAACTGCTATGTTTGCTGAATGAGTACATACATTTGCAGATTCTATGAATCAGATTTTATTGTATGTTTGAATTAAGAAATCTGCAAAAAAAGCCGATGACAAATTTTCTTATTGATATGGAAAAGAAAGATTTTTTTGGGCTATATTATCAGCTTGTGGTATATTTTTCATATGATCTTGAGTAACTTTATATCATTGAGTTGAATGACTTCTTCATCCAAGTCAGATAGAAAACTATGGGTATACTTATATAGTTTTAATTTTATCGTTTATTATTGAATGATTTACTTTATATATAGCTTTGCATTCAGTTTATAGAAAAGAATTATGACTTATGAAGTCAATAAAAGAAGCTGATAATGCAAGTTATGCAGTTATTTTAGAAGATTCAGTAGCAGTTTTGTGAGTAACTGTAGCATTTTTTGCAATTTTATTAACAAAAGTAACGGGTATTCTATATTTTGATAGTATTGGTTCTATTTTGATTTGAATTTTACTATGATGAGTCGCAATATTGTTGATTAAAGAAAACAAAAGTTTTTTAATGTGAAAATGATTAGATGATTACACAAAAGAGTGAATAATAGAGTTAATAGAGGCTGATCCACTTATTATAAAAGTAATTGATTTCAAATCAGAAGTTATAGACTTAGATGCATATATAATTAAGTGTGAAGTAGAGTTTAATTGAACAGCATTGATGAAAGAGATAAATAAACATGATTTCTTAGTGAATGAATATGAAGATGCAAAAGATACTTACGAAGAATTTTTGAGATTCTGTGTAGATTATGCAAACAGAATTCCAAGGTTAATTTGAAAAAATATTGATACATTGGAAGGTAAAATAAAAAAACATTATCCAGAGATAAGACATATAGATGTTGAATTAAATTAAACATTTATGAAAAAAGAGATAAATCTAGAAGAAAAAATCAATATAAAATCAGAGACTTGGTCAGATAAAATAAACAAGTTTTTTAATAATATCGAATTTATCAATTTGTCACCAGATTTAAAAGAACAAGTTGCTATAAAAGTAAAAGATGGGGTTGTAACTGGGCATATATATTGGATACAAATATTTTTATCAAGTATAATTGCAACTCTATGATTATTACAAAATTCTGTTGCAGTTGTAATATGAGCGATGCTTATATCACCTTTACTTAGACCAATAAACGGTATTTCATATTCAATTTCAAAAGGTGAAAAATCATTATTTTGGACATCATTTAAAATCTTAATTTTCAGTATATTGATGGCTATCTCTATTTGATTTTTTTCTGTTAAAATAGTTTGAGTATCATATGAAACTGAAGAAATATTAGCAAGAATTTCACCAAATATATTGGATTTATTTATTGCAATTTTCTCAGCTATGTTAGCAGTTTTATCTTTATGATTTAAAAGGCTATGATGAGAAAGTATAGCTTGAGTAGCAATGGCAGCATCACTTTTACCTCCACTTGAAGTAATTTGAATAGAACTATATTTCTGAAATATGACATGAGCCTATTGAGCAACAATGTTATTTTTAGCCAACTTAGTATCAATTATTTTAGTTTGAATTGTTATTTTTCGGTTGTTTGGTTTTACTCCAAATTGATGAGATAAACAAAAAAAATCCATGGAATCATTTATTTTTATAGTAGTAGTAGTGTTTATTATATCTATTCCACTTTTTCAATCTCTTGTAATTATCAGAGAAAAGTCAGTAACAAGGAAAGATGCAAAAGTGTATCTCGAAAATATCTTAAAAAAAGAAAATTCTCAAATTTCTATTTCTAGTCTAGAAATAGATTTAATAAAAGAAGATAATATCACAATAAATTCAGTTATCAAATTACCAGAATGAATAAGTTTTTATGATACATTTAAAAAACAACTAGATTTTGAATTAACAAAGAAATTAGGTAAAAATGTAGAATTAAACATTGATTTAATCAGAACTGCAAACATTGTTTCATCTGTAACTAAAACTAGTACAGAGAATAAAATATATGATTTAGTAACAGAAGAGTTTAAAAAGAATTATTCAAAATTTGATTTGATAAGTCTGGAAGTAAATAAAACAAATAGCACATATTATGTGAAATTTATACTGTGAGTAAAAGATCAAAACTTTGATGTTGACACATTAGCTTTATTAGAAAAAAAAGTAAAAGAAAATGTAAATGCAAAAATAGAGTTTAGTTACATACCTTTGAGTATCAATAAAGAAAAAAAATCTACTACATTAACTGAAGTAGATAATAAAAGGCTTACTTTAAAAACAGAATTTACTTCATATATAAATGAAAAAATAACAAATTGAATTATTTTAAGGGAACTAAAAGTATGAGAAATTTCTGATAAAAAAACAAAAATTAATATAATTTTTGATGTTGAATCATGAAGTATCATTGAGTTAACAACTTTTTTGAATGATTTAAAAAGTTTTTCAAATTCAAAATGAGTTGATTTAGAAATCAGGTTTTTTACATATAAGGAACTTAGTATTCCAGTTTCTGAATAACTTTATCTCTCACTTCTTTTCTTATATCTTTATCATGAAATTTTAACATATCATCATTTATAATTACTCAAAAAGGGTTTCAAAGCTTCATGAAACTTTTTTTAGTTTTTGAAATAAAAATGTACTTAAGTAATTTTTCTAATAAATTTAATATTTTACAATTATATTTTAAAGTATCTTTTTTATAAAAAATACTATTTTTATTACCTTCAAGAATAGAATTATAATCCTCAAAATTACACCATTTTTTGTTTTCTTCTATAAATGTAGAATAAGTGCTATTATAATCCAAAATTGGCTTAAGATAGATTATCCAATAGTAAAGATATATATCGTTTTTAATTGCAATTTTTTCAAAATTTAGAGCATTTGTTGTACAAAAAAAACTTAGACAAAATCTCTTTTTATGATTTTTATTGTTTTTTCTAACTCAAAGAATTTGGAAAATAAAAGTTATCAAGATTCTAACTGTCCAGAGTCTATTTTTAGAAGAAACTATAAATAAATCTATATCAGAATTATTATTTGCACTATTCATAGCCACACTGTTTCATACAGCTATCATTTGAATTCATGGAATCCATTTAATTAATCTAATATATCTTATAGTTTTTTCAATAAGTCTTTTTTCAATATCTAAAGGATATTCTTTTATATTTTGTAGATTTTTAAATGTGAGGAAATCGTTTTTAGAAAATTTTAATTTCATAAAAATAAATAATTTTTAATATTAAAAGTATACAAGAATAAAGTAAATTGCAAATTTTAGTTTCCTCTTGATTTTATTACTAAAAAACTTAAAATGATAATGTAGAAATATAAAAATGTTAAATAGATAATTTCAATACTCACTAACTAATAATATATGAGATATCTTTGTACAAGTTGTGCATATATATATGATGAATCAATAGGTGATTTAGAAGACTGATATGAACCTTGAGTAAAATTACATGAGATGCAAGATTACTTCTTATGTCCTATGTGTTGAGAAAGAGCAGGTTATTTTCAAGAAATAAAAGAAGAAGTTAATTATTTGGAGTGAAGTGATAATCTTACAAATCTTGAAGATATTCATTATCCAGTTGTTGCACAGATTGATTGAAAGATTAAAGTTAGTATCTGAAAAGACGAATTTCACCCTTGTGATCCGGACCATTTTATTTCAAGTATTTCCTTACTTGATGAGTATGGCGATGTAGTAGAAGAAAGATTTTTAAATCATGAAAAAATAGACGAAATAGTATTTGATAATTATGATTTAGATGAGTTTGAAATTCAGATTAGATGTAATATTCATTGAATGTGGTGAATAAAAAATATTAAGAGTTGTTAATTTCATGTATTGTAGAGACTTTTTATAAAATCAATAAATCAATTATTTACATATTTAAATATACTGTCTTGGAAAAAGATAGTTAAAATAAATCATAGAAATATATGAGGAGCAAAAGAAAATGATTTTAGTATTTTTATGCTGTTAATAGGGGTATAGTTTTTTGTATTTTCTGTATGGTATGAGTTAACAATGTTATATACATTTTTTAACATATTTAATGTATCTTTATCAATAGGATTATGTATGTTAACAAAGTATTTCATTGGGTTTGGAAATAGTATTCAATCATTATTATTCAATCATAAGCATTTTTGTTCTCAAAATGTTTTAATTAGAAAATTTTTGTCAACAATTTCTCATTCCTTCAAATCCTCTAGTTTAATAAAATATGTTTCAGATATTTGAAAAGACAATTTATATGAATAAAATAATATTCTTATAAATAAATACATATATATATAAAATGTAAAGATTCTATATAGGTATTTTCATATTTCATAAGGATTTACAATGTATTCATATATTATAAATATAAGTAATATTATTATTAGAATTGTTGGAATTCTTAGCTTTGTTCTATCATATTTAAATATTATTCAATATTTATCTTCGAGTAAATGATAAATATATTTATAGATTTTTCCAAAAATTACTCTTAAAATGAAGATTATAAAAAATACTAAAGCCATTATATGGAAGAAATAATTTTGGTAAATTAATGATATTGATTTTAATTTTCATGGATTATCAACAAAGCTACTAAACATAAACAATCTTAATAATCTGAATGATATAAAGATAAATAAAAATATTAGAGTCCAGTTAAGGATTATTCTTATAGTTGTATTTTTATTTACTGATCAATCAGAAGATTTTATAAAAGTAGTAAATTTGTCTTTTAAATCAATGTATATATTTTTGTATAATTCTTTTGCATAAGAGTAACTAATAAAACATTTTCATAAATAAAAATAAACAAAGTAAAAAAGCAGGTAAATCAATAGTATAATAGCAATATTTCATATAAATTTTATTATTCATATATGATATGAAAATAATGAGAGTACAAGTAAATATTTTGCATCTCATGCTCCCCATATTCAGTGATAATAGAGCAAGAAAGTTATTATTATACTTAGTATTATTTGATAAAATAAAGACAGATAATTAATAGTAATATCATAAAAATATATTTCATACAGAATAAATAAAGGAAAAAGAAAAATTATGTATAAAAGATATTTATTAGGTATTATCTTATCTTTTATATCTCTTTTTATGATTAATGCATTAAAAAATACAAAAGGTATTAGTAAAATAGAAAGAATATAGTGTTGCATATTTTTATAATTATATTACTCTTTATTAATAAATTATATTCTGAAACAAAAAAAATCATAATTTACTTAGCAAAAATTGACTTAAAAATATTAATATGAGATAATTAGTAAGTATCATTAATAAATTATATGAATAAACTAATTATTTCAATAATAATAGTATTATTAAATCATAGTATGGTATTTGCGGATACCACTTTATACTTTAATCCACTTGCTCCGGATTTTGATGAATGTCCATCAGAACCATGAACAAATGATTGAGCATGACCAAGAACAATGTATTGAGTTCCTTCATCAAATAGTCTTTCAGTTCCTCCATCTGGATCTACGAGTTGTACTTCACACTATTATTATACATCAGCAGACCAGACAATATCATTTACAAATAATGGTTGAATTACTTCATGTTGAGCATGAAAAAGGTATGTAAATTCATCACTTTCATGCATATGATCTACTTGTACTATGACATGTAGGGAATATGATGATACTAGACCAGATTATACCACAGATGTAATTGACCTAGTTCCTGATGATCTATTAGCAGATGATACAACAAATTATACATTTGAGATAAATAATTTAGGAGTAGCTCCTATTATCTCAGTTATAGCTCAGAAAGAAGACCATTTGACATGATTATTGGGACCTACTTTCAGTATGTTATGTACAAATACTTTATGAATATCAACTTGTTATGATACATGGAATACAAGTTTGGTAGACAATGATAGAGATACTTCTGGTGGTAGGGATTATACTTTTAGGATAATAATGATATGTGATGAAGCTTGAAATTGTTGGAATTGACCGATTAATCGTATACATAAGGTCTACTCAGATACTTTACATATGTCATGAAGTATAATAAATAATGATTTAATTGATCCATCAAATATATCTGATTGAAGTATAAAAAATTTAACTTTTAAATTAGAAGATCCTTATCTAAATGATATAATTCCTGCATCTTGAATATCAAGATCAATAGATTTTACATATGATGCAGATAATTCTGTTTACTTGAATCAGTATGCTAGAGTTTGAAATTGAGTTTATATTTCAACTCCAAGTAATTCAAGTTTTTTACCACTTATCCCAATTTGAACTTGAGGGATAACATTATATAATCAGAATTCAAATAACGGTATTTATAATTTTAGATTCAAAGTTTATACTCCAACAAGAGAATCTTATTATAAGTCTGATAACAGTTTGCATTTCTTGGGGGTTAGAGCTTCAGTAACTGATGGAATTGGTTTATGAAACTATTCAAATTATAACTTAAATAGTTCATCATTTAGTCTTAGATCATTACCAATATATCATACACTTTTCTCATGATCGCTTGTATCAGATTGATTTATAGAATGAACCGTTCAAGATTGAAAAATTGAAATACATAAAAATTGAACAGGGTTAACTTCAAGTAACACACTATATTTTGAATTTTGATCAGGTGACACTAATGCTATTAATTCAAAATTGAATTTAAGGGTTTGAGCAACGGATACAACAGTAATAAACCCAATTTGAGAATGAAATCCAAACTTTTCTACATATATTAACAATTTTGTATTGTGAGATGTTAATTTTTATACAAAATTATTTCTTCAAACATGAGCAACATTAGATGATATACAAAATAGTTATTTTTCAAGTCATATATGATATGAAATATTGTGACCAAATTGAGGAACTATTAACCCTATTTATAATAGTGATGTTTATTGAAAAAATTATTATTGGTGAACCATATGATCAGGAAACACTTATGCATCATCTGTAAAAGTTATAGGGCAAACTTATTCTAAGAAATTTAATGAGATAATATCATGACAGTCATGAAATCAGGTTAAATTGCTTAATTGAGATATCACAAAATCTAGTTTAAAAACTGAAGTAAGAAAAAATGCTTATAATATAATAAGAAATACTCCTTTAAGTAATTCTTGAAATACAATTATAAATAGTAATTTTGCACTTAATCCTGATTGAGCAAAATTGTTAGGTGATAGTATTTTATACTTTGGTTGATTAAATTGAAATAATGTAATTTTAAACTCTTTAACATTTGACTGAAATAAAACAATATTGGTTGAATGATGAAATCTATATATAAATCCAAATGTAACATATGTAAAAGCAGTAATGTATGCTGATAAATCACTTATTAGTTATGATTGAACTAATGAACTGGATTGAAATACTAGTTTTTCAGTTTTAAAAAATCAATTATATATATATGGTTCAGTATTTAGTGAAAATACTGTATGATGATCAAGAGCAAATCCGATAGAATGTCCATATTATGTTCCAAGTTGTCCTACTCAGGAATATGCTCAAAAATTTGATCTAAATTATTTAAGAAGATATTATTTAAAAGATACAAATTATGATTGAATATGAGATACCCCTGTATGATGATGAATATCATATTTTCCAAATACATCTCTAAATTATAGATATCCAGTTGTAATTGAATATAATCCATTAATTCAATCAAATCCACCATTGATTTTTAGAGAAAATAAATAATTTTAATAAAAAAAACAGGTCTTTATATCAAAGGCCTGTTTTTTTTATTATTGGATCTATTATTTTAGAAAAATCTTATTTTATCTGCATTAGGGTGTTCTTTTAATTTCTCTAAAGTTTTTGATTCTATTTGTCTTATTCTTTCTCTTGTTACTCAAAATTCTTTTCATACTTCTTCAAGAGTATGTATATCTCAACCATCAAGACCAAATCTCATAATTATTATTTTTCTTTCTCTTTGAGTTAGAAAATCAAGCATCTCGTATAAATTTTCTTTTAGAAGTTTCATATTTGTTTGTTCATCAGGTGATGGATTTTTATCATCTTCAATGAAATCTCATAGGGAAGTATCTTCTTCTGATCAAACTGGAGCATCAATACTCAGTATATCTTGGCTTATTCTCATTATCTGTCTAACTTTTCTGATATCCATATCAAGTTCTGTAGCTAGTTCTTCCATAAGTGGTTCACGAGTAAGCTCTTGAGTTAGTCTTCTATAAGTGTGAGTAAATTTATTGATAGTTTCAATCATATGAACAGGAACTCTGATTGTTCTTGCTTGATCAGCAATAGATCTAGTTACTCATTGTCTGATCCACCATGTTGCATAAGTAGAAAACTTAAATCATTTATCTGGATCAAACTTGTCAACTGCTCTAAATAGTCATACATTTCATTCTTGAATTAAATCAAGAAGTCAAAGTCATCTTCACATATATTTTTTAGCAATAGATACTACAAGTCTCAAGTTTGCTGCAGCTAATCTCTTTCTAGCTTCTTGATCTCAAGCAATAACTCTTTTTCAAAGTTCTATTTCTTCATCTTGTGTCAAAAGAGGTACTCTTCAGATTTCATTTAAGTACATTCTGATACTATCATCACTAATCTCAGATAGAGAAATAGCAGATTTATCTAGTTTTACAGCTTTTTCTAAATCAAATAGATTTTCTTTATCTAGATTATCTACTATATCAATTTTAAGTTGTAAAAACCTTGTATAAATCTCATCAAGTAAATCTATATCATCTTCAGCATGAGGAATAGCTACCATTATTTCATCTTGGGTAATCTTTCATTCTTTTTTTCATTTTTTCATTAATTCTTGAATTTCTATAGGCATTCATTCAAGCATTTTTGGATCAACTTCGACATCAATAAATTTCTGTAATCATTTTCAAATTCTTCTTTTATCATCATCTCTATCGATAGGTATTTTTTTCATTCATTTTTCCTTCTTTTTTGTCAAAATGTTTTCAAGCTCAACATCTTCTCAGTATTCTAAGAAATCATCAAACAAATCTTCTTCAGCTTCATAATCATAATCTGATCATCATTCTTTATTGGATTCAATTATAGCATCATCCCTTTCGACATCTAAAGAATCTAAGTCAATTTCTTCTATTTGATTTCAGTTATACTTTTTTTTATCTTTTTCTACTTTTACCATTTTTAATTATTTAGGAATTAAGTAATATGTGAGAAAATTAACTAAGGTTAAAACATAATACAAAAAACATAACTCATATTTGTATGAATTTTATTTTTTAAAAAAATGTGTTTAAAAGTTGTTTTTCAAGATAATTTATTAATTAGGTTACGGGATGTATTATACAAAAAAAATATTTTTTTACAAATTTATTTAAAAAAATTTGCATTATAAAAAATATTTTATATAATTCATTTCACTTGATTTTAGAGAGGTGATTTTTTGGGGGTGTAGCTCAGTTGGTTTAGAGCGCAGCACTGTCACTGCTGAGGTCGCGGGTTCGAACCCCGTCACTCCCGCCATTAATCTTTTCTTTAAAAAAAAGAATTAAAAACAAAAATAAATAATTATATGGGGTCTTAGCTCAGTTGGCTAGAGCATCTGCCTTGCACGCAGAGGGTCAAGGGTTCGACTCCCTTAGGCTCCACCATATAATGTTAATGTTGAATGTTAAGTGTTAAATTAAGTTAAACACTTAACTTTTATGAGTTTAGCATTTAAAATTTAACATTTAAGTTACTAATAAGATGTGATTAAGTAGTAGAAGACCACACAGATTGAATTATGCAGTTAATAAAATTGCAGTAAAAAGTGGAAATAAAGTTTCAAATGCTATTAAAGCATATAAGAAGCTTATTTCAAGAGTAGAATTTGAATGACAAACTAAATGGTTAGTTAATGCATTGAAAATTGCTTCTTTAAAATTAAAAAAATATTGAATTAACACAAGTAAAATTTAGTTTTAATTTAATATACTAATAATTTGTAACCTAACTTATATGCCAAGACTAGTATGAAATGCACACAAAAAACTTAGAAGAGTTTTGAAAAATATAGAGAAGAAAGTAAAGAAGAAAGCTAATTAATTTTTTATTTTGTTTTTTATGAAGTTTTAAATATAATTTTAATACTTTATTAAATTAATAATTTTATTTTTATAATTTTTTTATTATATGGCTTTTGATAGATCAAAACCACACCTAAATATAGGTACAATAGGACATGTAGATCATGGAAAAACTACTACAACTGCAGCTATTTCAGTTGTACTAAATGCAAAATTTGGTACTTGAGTAGTTACTTCTTTTGATAAAATAGATTCTGCTCCAGAGGAAAGAGCAAGAGGTATAACAATCAATACAGCTCATGTTGAATACGAAACTGCTACAAGACATTATGCTCACGTTGATTGTCCAGGACATGCTGATTATGTTAAAAACATGATTACTGGTGCTGCTCAAATGGATGCAGGTATACTTATCGTTGCTGCAACTGATGGACCAATGGCTCAAACTAGAGAACATATTCTATTATCTAGACAAGTATGAGTTCCATATATAGTTGTATACTTGAATAAATGTGATATGGTAGATGATGCAGAAATGCTTGAATTAGTTGAAATGGAAATTAGAGACTTATTAAACAAATACGAATTCCCAGGGGATACTACTCCAATTATAAGAGGTTCTTGATTAGTAGCTTTAGAAAGTCCTACTGATTTTGAAAAACCATACGGAGCTAAAACAATTATTGAATTATTTGAAGCAATTGAACAATGGGTACCAATTCCAGAAAGACCACTTGATAAGACATTCTTAATGCCTATCGAAGATGTATTCTCTATCAAAGGTAGAGGTACTGTAGTTACTGGTAAAATTGAACAATGAGTAATTAAAGTTTGAGAAGATGTTGAAATAGTAGGTATTAGAGATACTAAGAAAACTACTGTTACATGAGTAGAAATGTTCCATAAATTACTTGATCAAGGACAAGCTTGAGATAATGCATGATTATTATTAAGAGGTATTGAAAGAGATGATGTAGAAAGAGGACAAGTACTTGCTAAACCAGGATCAATTAAACCACATACTGAATTTGAAGCACAAGTTTATGTACTTTCAAAAGATGAATGAGGAAGACATACTCCTTTCTTTAAATGATATAAACCACAATTTTACTTCAGAACTACTGATGTAACTGGTGATATTGAATTACCAGCTGGAGTTGAAATGGTTATGCCATGAGATAATATCCAAATGAAAGTTACTCTACAATCACCAATTGCGATGACTGAATGATTAAGATTTGCGATTAGAGAAGGTGGTAGAACTGTATGATCAGGAGCTGTTGCAAAAATTATAAAATAATTTTCAAATAAAAATATAAATTATAATCAAGTCTTTCCTTTTTTAAGGAGAGGCTTGAGACTTAATTTATATTTAATTAATTTAGTTTTTATAAAAGATAAAATGAATAAGAAAGTTTCTCAAAAGATTAGAATAAGTGTAAAGTCTTTTGATCATAAAATATTAGATGAGGCTGTTAAAAAAATAGTTGTAATTGCAAAAGATTCTTGAGCTATAGTTGTTGGGCCTATTCCATTACCTACTAGAATAGAAAAAGTTACTGTAAATAGATCTACTTTTGTTAACAAAGATGCTAGAGAACAATTTGAAATTAGAAGACACAAAAGAATTATCGATATACAAGAACCTACACCAAAAACATTGGAAATGTTACAAAACCTAAGTATCCCAAGTTGAGTAGGTATTGAAATAAAAGCATAAAACAATTAACAATGAATAATTAATAATGAATAATTAAAGTATTTATTATTAGTATTTCCAAAATTGTTAATTATTAATTACTAATTATTAATTAAAATTATATGTCTAGAGTATGTGAAGTAACTTGAAAAAAAACAAGTGTTTGAAATAATAGAAGTCATTCTATGAGAGCAACAAAAAGAAAATTTTACCCAAATCTTTTTTATAAAAATATAAAAGATCCAGCTAGTTGAATAGTATATAGAATAAAAGTTTCTGCTGCCGGAATAAGAACATTAAAGAAAAAAGGTGTTATTTAGTATTAGGGATTAAAGAATAACTCTTTAATCTTTAGTCTACTTTGCCCGGGTGGTGGAATTGGTAGACACGCAGGACTTAAAATCCTGTTCCTTCATTGGAGTGCGGGTTCGATTCCCGCCCCGGGCACCATTAAATATTAGTGAATAATGAATAACGAATAGAGGATAATAAAAATGATTTTCATTAATTATTCACTATTCACTATTAACTATTAATTATTTGAAATTATGTTGAAAATAAGATTATCTAGAACATGAAAAAGAAACTCTCCTTTTTTTAAGGTTGTTTTAACTGAACATACACAATCAGCAAAAAGTGGATACAAAGAAATATTAGGATTTTACAATCCAATTACAAAAGAATTTAAACTTACTGATTTAGATAAAGTTAAGAAATATATATCAACTTGAACTCAATTTTCTCCAAAAGTTGAAAAACTTATAAAAGATAATAATATAGCTCTATAAAAAAAATTTTATTATTTATTTTTTTATTATGAAAGAGGTAGACTTTTTGCAATTCTTGTTGGAAAATATGGTCTCTCATCCTGAAGATGTAAAAATCGAAAGGAAAGAAGACGAGTTATGAGTTTTACTTACTTTGTCAGTAAATAAAGAGGATATGTGAGTTATTATCTGAAAAGGTGGTAACAATATCAATTCGATAAGATCTATAATGAGACTTGTTTGAATGAAACTTAATAAAAGAATAAATGTTAAAGTTTTAGATTAATTTTCTAACAAACTTTTAAAATATGCTAGTTGAAACTATTTATGCAGATAATGGGGCATCTTCTTCAATCTTTTGAAATACGATGAACCTATGAGAATTTTTACTTCTAGCAATTTCTATACTTATTTTGTTTGCTTCAGTTACAACAGTTTTATTCATATTACGGGGATGAGTTCTCGTAATTTTGTCGTGAGGAAAAGATGACAAGATTAAACCAGCTATAAATACTATAAGATATGCATTTTTTTGATTAATAGTAATGGTTGCAACAATCTTTTTGTTCCCAATATTTTGAAAGCTACTTTGACTTGATGTACAAAAATATGCAGAACCAAAAGCAATATTTTGAAAAATAGAGGAGTTATGAAGAAAAGTTTTCTGAGTTAGCAAATCAAGCACAAGCATAGATAACCTAGACAATTTCCAAGAAGATGATTTTATAAATAGTTTATAGATATAAAACAGGATATTAATTATCCTGTTTTATTTGTTATTTTTTTACAAGGAAAAAATCAAAGATAAATAAATAGAAAATAAATCTTAATTACACCACTTTTACATAAATCGTCTATCGAAAATAATCAAATATTCTACTCAAAACCAAAAAATCTCATTTTTTTAATACTGTGTTAATAGGTTATAATACATTTTAAAAACAAATCAAGTCAATTTTTATGCAAATTCCCGGTTTAAAGTCTCTATAAAGCCAAAACCCCGGTATTTGCAAAATAATAAAAACAAGTATAATTATTTA
>SAAG01000213.1 GCA_010119095.1 Candidatus Altimarinota bacterium | reverse complement strand
TGTTCATACCAGGTGACTACTAAATGATATAAATCATATTGTTCAGAGAATAGCTAAAATAGTAATCACCACTATTAGTTCCACTATTGTGAAGGCTTGTTTTTCTAAATTATAAATCATATATGATTTTAAAATTAAATTAATAAATCAAAGTAAAATAAAGGTTTTCCTAATTATTATCTAACCCATTGATCTCAGGTTTTATTAGTATAAACATATGCCCCATTAACTCAAAATCAATTATTATCTCATGTATGAATATATCCTCCATCTTGAGCAATAAATGTTCATCAACATGCAGTATTTCATATTCCATCTCATGTATCTTCAGATATATATATTCAATATTTTGTACATCATCATCATGCACTAGTTAATGAAGATGTTTTAATAGTTCAATTTAGTCCAACTTTATACACAAAACTAGATGAAGCTGTAATTCTTTTATCTGAAGAAATACTACCTGTATATACAAAAACTTTTGCATTATCACTTTCCTGACGAAACATAATTTCAGTGAATTTTATTGAGTTAATCATACTATCAGACATTTTAGCAATTTTAGTTCATAGTAAATTTAAATCATTTAAATCTCATATCTGTCATGATGCCACCATAACTCATTTTCTATCACTTTCAATTTTTCAATTTCTTCATAATCTTCACCATCTTTTTATCATAGTCCGTCATCAACTTCAAGTGGTCATATCACAATAAACCTGAATTTTATTTCAATTTAAATATATATAATATTGTCAATCAACATATTTTGTAATTAAGTTACCTTCAATAATTTCCTTACAATTGTTATACTTATTTGTTACAGATAAAGATACTGATCAATTAACCAATTTTCATCAAGTTCATGAAATTATAGTATTATCATCTAAAATAGCTTTAAAATTACTTGTAGTAAGAACTACATCCAAGTATCAACTACTTACTATACTACTCACTTCTTGGATTGGTGAGTTTGTTCAGCTTTCTGTTAGTATACCAAGTTTCTTTCATATCACTGTTGGATATCTTTTACTATAATCTACTGCTTTTGTT
>SAAG01000212.1 GCA_010119095.1 Candidatus Altimarinota bacterium | reverse complement strand
TTCTTTCATTTTATTTCATGATAGTCTGTATATTTCAATAATTTTGATTTTAATAAATTATATTCTTCATATGCTTTTACTATATCATCTATTGTTGATATAGGCTTTAGTAGAAGGGTATTATTAGAATTCTCTTCATTATTTGTAAATCATAAATTTGATTTTGTTGTTGTTAATTCTGTTGTATTCATAATTTTATATATATTAAATATTAAATGTAAATTAAAATTAATTTTAAAAGTTGTCACTTATCTTTTATTCTTTTCCGAAATACAGTAATTTAATTCAGATGATCAAAACTTTTTGTTCGACTGAAACTGTAGTTTTCAAAAATTTATTTTGATACTTTCCTAACATAAGAAGATTCTAAATCTTCTTTATAAATATCTTTTATTAGAAATTAATTTTTTCTAATAGATACATATTCTGATAATACTGTTGTAGTTCAATTAAATAGTTCTCATGTTTCCTTTAATAATGAATTAGCTAAAGATTTAAATCTTGTTGTATCTATTTTTTGTATGATATATCAAGTAAGATTCTTTAGATTAAGTTCTTGCATTAATCTCAATTCATCTATTACTTGTACATCATATTTAGATACAATTGAAAATGTATTTTCGTTAGTTTTCCAAGATTTTAAGTTATTATCTTTCATATAAACTATTAGTTTATTTTGTAGATTTTCTTTTTCTGCTTTAAGTAAATCAACATTGTCTGTTAATTGTTGTATATTATTTCTTATTGTTAATAGATTATTAACTAGTTTTTGTAATTCTGTTATTGTATTCATTGTTTAATAGTAATTAAATAAAATAAAAAAGACTAGCAATATATGCTAGTCTTGTCTTCTATGTAATGCGACATTGGTTTACTCTCAAAGTATAAATCTCTCTCTATTCATAATCATATATCTCATTTAAATGATTGTAATTCATGAAGTGAAAAATATCACCATTCTCATTCAAATCATTCTACATATCCAAAGAATAATTTATCTACTTCATTGTACTCTGTTGCATACCAAGTCCAATTACTAAATGGATAGAAATATTTT
>SAAG01000211.1 GCA_010119095.1 Candidatus Altimarinota bacterium | reverse complement strand
TGTTGCTCCTGTATACACTAATCTATCCTGGTATTGGTTTAGGGTATTTTTTGTGTAGGCAAATACTTTGTTTACTGGATTTCAATTTTTGTTTATTCTAGTTTGGGTTTCATATTTCCTGTTTCACATTAAGTCATATTGGTAGGTATTTGAGTTTTTATTTACCAGTTTTGCAGAGTAGTTTGCTTTTGTCAGTTGGTTTAGGTTATCGTATGTGTAGCTGTCTGAACCATTACTAGTTATATTAGAGTTTGGGTCGTAAGAATAATGGAATAACTGACTATTTGATGATCCTGAAACAAGTTCAGGATGACCTATACTTTCAAGTCTGTTCAAAGTGTCATATGTGTAGTTTGTTTGTACACCATTTCATAGAGTTTGAGATAGTAGGTTTAGTGAGTCATAATTGTAGTTTGCAATACTCTCTGTTCAATTTTTTACTGACTCCAATCTGTTTAGTGTATCATATGTGTAGTTTACATCACCTATACTTGTATTATTTCAGTTGTCATCATAAGTGTAATTTACCTGTTTTCCTCAATTAATCTCGCTTGTAAGTCTAGAAAGTGAATCATAAGCGAAGGTTAAGTCATTTCATTCACTATCTGTTGCTGTTAGAAGCCTACCTAGTGCATCATAAGTATAGTTTTCACTTGTTACTCATAGGACATCTGTTCCTGTTTGTATTGCTCTATGAGTTAATCTATTTTGTGAATCATATGTGTTAGTAACTATTGTACCATTTGGATCTACCTTTTTAGTTAGATTTCATAATTTATCATACTCATATGTCATATGATTTTGGTCTGGGTATGTTATCTTTGTTAGATTTCATAGGTCATCATAATCGTATGTTGTAGTATTGTTGTTGGCATCTATTACTTTTGTAAGTTTAGAGTTGTCATTGTACTCATAGCTTATTGATTTTGTTCCTGTCGTTTCTCTCAATACATTTCATACATAGTCATAAGTATAGTATGTACTTACTTGTTTTTTGTCTTTTTTCTCTATTATCTGGTTAAGTTTGTTGTATGTGTAAGTTTCAAAGAATCAATTT
>SAAG01000079.1 GCA_010119095.1 Candidatus Altimarinota bacterium | reverse complement strand
TTACTTCACATTCTATCAGGTTTACCCTCAAAATCCCAATGAATTGGAACAGTATCTGGTAGTAAATTGAAAAAATATGCTCAAACCAAAGACATAATCACAACTATAAGCAATTTATAAACAAGTAATTTTTTCATAAATATTTGTTAAAATGTTAAAATTTTTTTATTTTTTTATAATAAATTTCACGATGTGTTTCATACGGGTTTCTTAAGGGTGCAACTTCGCCTTAAAACGACTCACTAAAACATATTAGTATCATCTGCGAAGATTTGCAACCCTTAAGCATTTTTGTTACCTTTTCATGTGAAAAGTAAATCTATATTGTTGTTCTATATGTATAACTTAAATAATATTAAAAAACAATTTAGACTCACTTTTGAAACCAAAAGTAAGCAAAAGTTTTGGGGGGCTCGAATTTCGGAATTTATGTTTGGTGGCTTACGGGATTTCCTCACCATTCCCGTATCAAGTACGGGACAGGCTATACACCCCCAACCAAACCCCCAAGTATCTAAATGTTTACCAATATAGAACTAAAAGAAATAAAAAATATTTTTTATTTCTTTTCTATAAAATCCATTAACCCCTTCACAAACTCCTCAAACACACTTACATTTAGTGAATAATACACAAATTGTCATCTTTTATCATCTATAACTAGATTTGATCTCTTCAATATATCCAGATGATGAGACAAAGAAGCCTGAGTGATAGAGAAGTGCTTAAGTATCTCATTTACTGACAAATCTCACTCCTTCAAGATTTCTAGAATTTTTCTTCTGTTTGGGTCTCATAGTGCTTTATATATAGAATTCATAAATATAGATATATAGATAAGTATCTATATGTTATTTATTTTTTATCATAAGTCAAAAAATAATATAAAAAAACTTGCATTTTGAAATATATTGCATAAAATGATTATGCAATATATTTCAAAATTATTTATTTATGGGTAGACCAAGATGTAATAAAAAAGTTAAGTTTGAACCTGTAGAAACTTTTTTCAAACCACAGTGAATTCCGTTAAAAGAGCTAAAATATGTAGAGGTTGATCTCGATGAACTCGAGGCATTGAGATTATTTGAAATTGAATGATTAAATATGAAATCTTGAGCAGTAGATATGCATATAAGTGATACAACATTTCATAGATTGGTCAGAAGCGGCTCAAAAAAAATAGTTTCTGCACTTATAAACGGTTATGCTATAAAAATAAATAAGTAGAAAGTTGCATTTATTTTCTAATTTATAGTAATTATGCCAAATAAAGATTGAACTGGTCCAAATTGAAAATGACCTAAAACTTGAAGAGGGATGGGTAAATGTGGAACTAATTCTAACGATTTAGAGTTAAAAGATGCTTCAGATTATTGTGATTGAAAAGGAACTTGAAGATGACAATGAAGATGAAGATGTTGTGGTAGATGACAAAAATGAAACAATGATTAATTAGTTTATCTACAAAAAAAGAATGTACTTGGTGTACATTCTTTTTTTATATTCCTTTCAAGAAAACTAGAATTTAAAAAATAAATTGTACTTAAGAATTTTTAATATATAATACTTAGTACCATTATTTCCTAATTATATGATTATGAAAAAAATACTTATACTGCTTTCTTTAGTCATAGTTTTAACTTCATGTGGTGCTAAAAAGGAACCAACTGTAAAGGAAATAGATGCAAGTGTAAAAAAAATGATGGAAGAACAAGCTAAAACTGATACAAATGTTGAAAAAGTTGAAGAAACTGAAACAGAAACAGGAACTGATAGTGATACTTTAACTCCTAATTCTGAGGATGTAACTCCAGCATCAGAAGTGAATACTCCTACAGAGAAGGATATAACAAAAGATGATGTTGCAAAACACAACAAAAAATCGGATTGTTATACTATAATTGATGCAAAAGTTTATGATATAACAAGTTTTTTTGGAAAACATCCAGGAGGTGATGAAAAAATCATCTGACTATGCTGAATTGACTGAAGTGCAAAATTTAACACAGTTCACTGAAAAAATGAAAAAGCAATTATGACAAAGGACAAGTATCTAATATGAGATTTAGCTAAATAATAAATTACTTTCAAATCCGATATGAAGCTGTTTGATTAGGTCTATTGCGAGTAGGATTTTGTTTTTTAGGTTCTTTTCTTGAAGAATCAATAGTTGGAGTATCATTAACCTCTTCATAATATCAATCATCAAGAGGATTATCGCTTATATATTTTTTTGCTAATCAACCTAATAATATTTTTGTTGAGAGTAATGCTTCAATATATGATTTTATTCTATTAAGATCGATTTCAGAATTAACATAAAATAAATCTACATATTTCAGATTTATGTTATCTTTTTGAGAAAGAATATAAATATCTTTTCATTCAACTTTTTTTACCAAAAAATTTTGGCTAATATATGCTGGGGCAATTGATTTATTTCTACTTATCATTAATTCAAAACTATTTTCTCAACTATTTTTTGTTCAGAAGTAATCTTTAGGATTATCAACTTTTATTAAATTTGAATAATCATAATTATTAGGGACATTATCCAGTTTTATAGAAATTTCATTTGAAATAGATTCATTAGGTAATGTATATCAACTATGTAATTGCTCAATTAAAGTTGTATTATTTCAATAGTTTATAGTCATATATATATAATTTTAAAATATAATTATTATTTTTTTTATTTTTCAACTTTCACTTCCTCCTTTTTTTCTACTATACTTCACTCTTTAACTTCCTCAATTATCTTCTTACCTCCTGCTTCTATTTCTCCCTCGATTTTGAAATCAGTTTTTTTAACAGTATTTTTTGTTTCTTTTACCTTCTTTTTTATACTTGAAATCTTGTTTGTTATCAAAATCAAACTGTTGTAGATGTGAAATATAAATGTCTGTTTGTAAGCTAGAGATCATCTTATATTACCTATACCAAAACAAACAGGATATAGAAGCAAGAAAAATACTTCATCAACTCTTCTATAGATAGACAGCATAACTATTGTTATTATAGTCAGAGATAATCAATTTATGATGTGAAATCTGTATTTTGTATCTAGTGAGAAAAGGTATATCAAATTAATTATAGGGATATAAATCAATTTATTTGTTAATTTTGAATCTTTAAGTGTATTTAGATATCCTTCATTTTGTCTATTTGACGATATTTCTTTTTCATAATTAGTCTTAGTTAACTCTTTTATCGGAGTAAACTTTGTTTTTGTATAATTTTTAAAATATTCAAGATAAGTTTTTAGATAAAGTTCTACATATTCTAGCTTTTCAAGATTTCTAATATATACAAATATAAAGTTATCTTGAGCAACCAGTATAACAGTAATAAATACTAATAGTATGATATAAAAAAGTAGTATAAATAAAGCTAAATTTGGGTTTCAACCTATGTAAATTACAGATATAATTAAAGAAACGATACAATTTATATAAATATTGTTTTTAAATACTTTGTTATAAGTAGAATTTGAGTCTAGTAAATGATAGTTTGCATAAGATAAAAATGGAATGTATGATAAGAAAAATGAAAATTTATTTTGCTCATCATTTTCTATGTGTTTATGTAAATCAGCAACTTTCTCAGTCTTACTCATTTTTACTATATCAATAAACTTGTATTCTTCTCATCTATTAGCTTTATAGATACCATAAAGCATAAGTCAGAAAACTCATAAAAATAATACACTTGATACATAAGTTTTTATATAATATCAGTTTATTAACCGAATAAAGACAATAAAAATAAACAATAACATTAAATGCAATATAGCTGCAGTTTTTGTGTGTCATCTTACAAAATCATTGTTTATATATGGATTTGTTTTATTTAACAAAAATCAAGAAGACAGAAAAATAAGCAAGTAAGCTGCTACTGCATTGTTGATAGTTTTTTTATGTAAATTTGTTTCTTCCATAAGTCTTTAAATTTGCAAAATTCTAATCTACAAGTATTATACCTTATATTGTTTTTAAATGCAAAAAACAAAGAAATTAATAGTATAAAAAATGATATGAAATTAAAAGAAGTAAAATTTGTAAAATCTGTTGATATAAATAGCAAAGAAGTATTTTTTGATGAAAAACCAGAGATAGTTTTTTTAGGTAGATCAAATGTATGAAAATCAAGCTTGATGAATGCAATTTTTGAGACAAAAGATTTAGTAAAAACAAGTTCTGTTCCTGGTAAAACTAGAACAGCTAATTTATTTTTATTAAACAATAAATATTATTTTACAGACTTGCCATGATATGGTTTTGCAAAGATGTGAAAAGAAAAAAAACAAGATATAGATAGTCTGATTAGTTGGTATATAGACGAAAAAAAAGCCAATATAAAAACAGCAATAATACTTATAGATAGCAAACTTTGACCTCAAGAAAGTGATGAAGGGATGTATAGATATCTACTTGAACTTGGGTTTGATATAACAATAGTAATTACAAAAATAGATAAAGTAAAAAACAACAATCTAAAAAATACTCTAACAATGTGTGAAAAATCGTTTTTCTGACAACCAATCTACCAAGTCTCATCAAAAAATCTCACATGAATCAAAGAATTCAGAAACCTACTTTTTGAAAAAATAGTATGACAGAAATAAAAAAATAACTCCTTTTTAGGAGTTATTTTTTTCTATATAAAAGTAAACTCAAACACATAAACAAAAACAATAAAAATATCAACATTACTCAATATCCGTAAATAAGTAAGTTGAAACTAAAAAATTTGATAAAATAAAATACTACAAAAAGTATGATACTTCAAAACACCAATGAAAACATAAATCATACAAAAAGTAGATAAATATACTCTAGATTTAGTGCTTTTAATAGTGATTTCTTAGCTCATCAAAGCATATTTAATAGTTTTAATTTATAGTCTTTGAAAGTTCTCAAAAACATTATAGAAACTAAAAAACTCAAAAAAGAAAATATAAATATATAAAACAAACAAAAATATACAATTACAAGTATCTTAGAGGCTATTTCTATAACCAATTTTATTATCTCACTTGCTGATATGATAGTCAGATGTGGTCAAGCTTCTTTTGAGATAATACTTTCTAAATCATCTTGTTTTGCAGATTTTTTATAAGAGATAATATAATTTTTTGGATATTTTTCAAAATCTCATCTATAAAGCATAAAATAAAAAAATGGATCAGTTCAGTTTCTAACTGCCTCTCTAAAATTAACAACTTCTAGATTTTTTTCAAGTCATGCAACTGAGAAATTGATCTTGTCTCAAATCTTGAGTCAGAGTCTATCTGCAAACTCTTTATCTACAGATACTCAACCAGTACTTAGTTTTTTTCATTTTAGTATTTTATTGCTAAGAGTTTTTGTTGTAGAGAAAAATTCCCTACTAAATTCTCATGACACATTTTCAACTTTTAGGAAATCTTTTAATGATTTTCAATTTATTGTTGTTATTTTCATTGCAACTATTTCAAAAATTTCATCTTCTAAAAAGTATTTATCAAGTGCTTTTAAATCATCTTTTTGAACATTGATGACAAATGTATCACGACTATTTTGATTAATATTTGTCAGATAGCTTAGAAAAGTATCAGAAAATACATAAAAAATAAAAATGGAAATAAAA
>SAAG01000210.1 GCA_010119095.1 Candidatus Altimarinota bacterium | reverse complement strand
ATTAAAAATAGTATCTATAAAATCTTCATCATCTTTTAAATTATCTTTAACACATAATTTTTCAATATATATTTTTGGTTGATTAACTATAACTTTATTATATTCTGTTTTTATTAATTCTGGAACGACACCTATTGATATGTCTATTCTAACTATATGTTTTTCTATCGGTTCTTTTGCTTTAGTTATATAAATGGAATATACATTATATATTTTTTCATCATTCGTTATATTATGAAAAAATACAATCTCATCTTCTACAACTGTGACTAAATTATTTTCATAACTTTGATTATATTTTTTATTATTAAAAATATATATGTCAAATTCAAATGTATAATCAGATGTAATTGGGAAATTTTTTAATATTTTTTTACCATCTTCAATATCAAACATATAATCAAAATCAATATGTTTAATTAAATTACCTTGTGTTTTAACTCTACTATTACTGTCGTTGTATAATTGGTCTGGAAGCATAAATATACCTTCAGATTCATCCTGAACCTCAGATAAAAATTTATCTACTGTTGATTTAAATTTCTCGTAAGTATCAGTCCCTAGAGAATTATCATGATATACTCTATCTTCACTAAACAAATATACTGATTTTTTCTCAATATTGAGATGAGGTTTAATAGCAATCCTGGCATAAGGTTTATCAATATTCTTATCAGTTGATTCAATTAAATAAGCAACTAAAGTACCTAATCTGATATCATGTTGAAGATGATCAAAACATTGACCTCCATAATCATCAGGGTCATTGTAATTCGGAAGTCTCATACAACTACTCCATCTTCTATCAGTACTCATACCTACTATATCATATGGGTCTCTGGATACAACTATCGATAAACTAACACCTTTACTATCAGTTAGCATGCTTTTAGGAGGAAGATTTAATGCGTAAGCATCTAATAAATCTTTTTTAAAATTAAGCTTGAAAATTTTTACACGTTCATGAATATCTTCATATTGTTCTTCTGTGATATTTTTTAATTTTTTAGTAATTAATAATTGCAATAACTTAGTTAATCTATACTCTCTGTTATTTTTATCAT
>SAAG01000209.1 GCA_010119095.1 Candidatus Altimarinota bacterium | reverse complement strand
ATTTTGAAAAATAGATCAGATAAAGGAAAATTGTCTGAATGTTATGAAAAAAGAAGCTATACTTACAAAAAGAAAACTAGATGAAAACTTATTTAAACTCAATAACGAGTGATATTATAACTGACATGTTCCAATAACTTGAATTATATCATTTGTACTTTTGGTAACAGCATACTTATACAACTTCAAATATATAATCCTAAGTAATGAAAAATCTGCTAATAATTGAAATACTAGTATTTGAGATTTAGAAGTAAATCACCAGTACTCTAAAAGTCTAGAATTTGAAAAAGATTTAAAAGATTATATTGAGAGAAATCTAAGTACAAAAATAAGATATTTTTCACTACTTAGATGAATGTATGAAATTAAAATAGCCAAGATATTCTCGAAAATTTGAAAAAAATATTTCTCTATATTTAGTAGTTGTAACAATAATTTTAAGATTAATTTATTACAAACTTCAAAATTAAACACTCATTTATGGTGTAATTCTTGTCCAAAATGTGCTTTTGTTTATGCTATATTGAGACCATATTTATCTGATGAGGAAACTATGCAGATATTTTGAAAAGAATTATATGAAGATAATACTCTAGAAAACTTGTTTCTAGAACTTTTATGAATACAATGAATAAAACCATTTGAGTGTGTGTGAGAAGCTTCTGAAGTTGCTTATGCAATGCATAAAACTATTAGTAATTATAATAAAACCAATAAAGAAATTCCATATATTTTAAATATTTTTACTCAAAAAGTGTTAAGTAAATATAATGATAATTTCTTTAAAAAAGAGAAAAAAGAACTATTTAATGTAAATAATGATAAAACATTAATTCCAAAACACTTTATAAAGATTTTTGAAAACAAAAATAGTTTAATTAAATAAAATATTTTTGTTTTCTCACAATTTCGTTTTACAATTTTTTATGCATAAAGACAATAGAGATTATTTAAATAGTATATTAAATAAATTAATTAAATTCTTCGATAAATACAAAAGAGAATATTATGTTTTCTGATTTTTTTGTATTTTTTCTTTAGCAATAATAATTAAAGTATTTTCTTATACTGT
>SAAG01000078.1 GCA_010119095.1 Candidatus Altimarinota bacterium | reverse complement strand
CCACGAATACGTACTGGCTGATTATAAGGTATCATTGCAACACTAAAACCAACTTCTGCCAGCATCCCTCTAAAGAATGGATAAGGATCGTCCATAGTTTTTAAAGCATCCATAACCTTACGATCAAAAAGTCCAAATCCCGTACAATTTTTAAAAATTCTCACTTCTGAAAGTTTACCAAGCAGGTCATAATACAACTCCCTCACTTTAAACATCAAACCATGCTCTTCACTCTCTTTTTTGACAGCAAGAACGATTTCATTGCCTTCTTCCCATTTTTGAATAAAAACAGGTAACAATTCTGGTGGATCTTGAAGGTCAGCAACGACAGAGATGACAGCGTCTCCAGTTGCTTGAAACAACGCATGCGTAGGAGACTTAATATGCCCAAAGTTTCTTGCATTGACAATAATTTTGACGTTTTTATCTTGAGAAGCAATAGTTTTCAAAATTTCAACAGTGCGATCTTCCGATGCATTATCAATAAAAATATGCTCATACTCATAATGAGACACCTTTTCATTCATCACTTTTTTAACTTGAGTATATAACTCTTCAACATTGTCTTCTTCATTATAACATGCTGTTACAATACTTATTTTTTTCATACAGTTTTAGTCCTAAAAACAAATTTTTTATTTAATACAAACGATACCACAGCTAAAGGCGCAAGTAATACAACACCATTTATATACATATTTTCAAAACCAAGATACTTAAATAACCAGAGAAAAGAGATATTCAGTCCATAAATAATGATATATACAACAACAAATCTAAAAACAAGACTATTATCATGACTACCAAAGACTAACTTACCTATGGTTTTAAAATTAAACAAGACCCCTAAAATCGTTGAGCATAAAACAGCCAATGAATAATGCATATTGAAAAAAAGAAAAAATGCAAATAAAGAATACCCAAAAATTGTATTGAGAATTCCTACAAAGAGAAATTTAATTAATTCACGATTAATCATATTTTCATCTTGATTTTATATTCTTCTGAATTACAAAAGACAAGAGTTTCGATTGATAGTTCATTTTTCTTAAAAATTGACAACAAAAATAATTGAATGTCGAACATAACAACATACCGAGAAAGTAATACAGCAAAGCCTTGTTTCGAGGCCAAGCGCCCCCCCCCCATTTGAGTAATAATAAAACCTATATAAAAATGATTTAAAAAAATATTTAAACTTAATAAGCCTAATTTATTGAATATTGTTTTTTGAAAATACGGAAATATCAAGGATTTTTGACTAAACGAAATTGCAATACTTAGAGCCAAGAACAATATTATAATAAAATCTATATTACCTCTTTGTTTAATAATAACCATACAATAGATTATAAAAAGATAACTTGCAATCTCTATTAATGTTAAAAGCCAAAGTCCTAAAATTGTAAAATTAGTCGCCATTATTTTAGTTGAAATAAAATACAACAAATATCCTAATGATATATCTGCAATTGCACGGATAAGACCTATATGAATAAAACCATCAAATACTGGCTCCATTATAGGGCTCATATGACCATATTTAAATGCTATCGTACCATATCCAATTAGACAAATTAGAGGGGCGCCAATATTGGTAAAAAAACTTTGATATTTTAATATTAATGGCACTATAACCATAAATGCACCCATCATTGCAGATAAATACCATAGCGTGCCAACAACTGAACTTACTGGAAATCCAAATATCTGAAGAAGGAATAGATCTCCTACGGCTAAAAAGAGCCCATGAATTATGGCTGGAACAACATTGGGTATCAAGATATGTAATAAAACAAAACCCGTACAGGTTGCAACGAGAAATTCCAAATAAAATGCTTTGAGTTTATGTTCTAAAAATGCTCTAGTCCTGAGCCATATGTCATCATTCTTTTCATTATTGACAGCAAATTTTTTTGCCAATAAAATCCCAGTTACCATATAAAAGAATTCTACACCAATATACCCTTCTACACAAATAGGGGCAAATTGCCCACTATGATGTACAAAAATAAAAATGGCAAAAATAAACTTCATTAAATCAATTGTTCCATTTCTATTATTTACTATATTATTCATCGCAATAACCTTAAAATTTATAAATGTCTTTATTTGATTACTAATTTAAAGAATTTATTTTTTTCTATAAACACTAATCAATGTTCCTTTTTCAACTAATTCATAATTATCTTTTACTTCGTTAAACAAATTTTTTAATGTTTGTAGTTTTGGGATCCTTTGTTTCCATGATTCATTGCGCCAATAAGGCTCTATATCAAAATAAGACATTTGATTCATCTCTTCTAAGAAATCTTTATCTATATCATTATCAACAAATAATAAATTAGCATTTTGTTCAATTATCTGTTTAATTTTCTGATATTCGTATTTTGTTACAATGGTTGATCTTAATTCAAAAAATGGAAATCCACTGTATTTTTCTGAGAATATACCTAAAATATTGTCGTATTTTGAAATCATATAAAATTTAGTTTCAGGATTATATTTCTTAATCAAATCTATAGAATTTTGGAAATCAGCAAAACTATAAGTACTTAGTATACCCCCCGCCCTTTTATTATCCCATTGATATAATTTATGTGTTTTAAAGATATCGTTATAGTTTATTTTTCCTTGTATAAAAGTATAAGCCGAATATGAATACCCTATAGTTAATATAAAAATTATTGATAAAGAAAAATAATTTTTATACCTAAAATCAAATAAATTATAGATAATCATAAGAGGTAAAGCATAAATAAATAAATAACTAATCAACGCATGGATTGACGCACTCCAAATAAAATAGGTAAATAAAAATTCTGTATAAAATAATAAAAAGATATAACTAAAAAGATATTTTTTTTCTTCCAGTTTTTGATAAAAGCAAAAGAGGAAAAGCCATTGTAAAAATACTACAATTAAAACTAAAAAATATAATATATTGCTAGAAAAAGGAAATGAATAAAAACCATCAAAAAAATATCTTATCGAAGGATTTTCCATTAAAGGATAAAATTTTAAAGAGAGAATAGCTGTAAATAAAATCAAACACATGAAAAATAGATGCCTTTTATCTATCCTTTTAGTACGAATAATTGTCACCCCAAAAGGCAATATAAACGCACCTAAAGTTGCTAAAAATATAAATTCACCAAAGTCTTTAGATATCCAAAGAGATAGAATAGATAATAATGCAATTAAAATAAGTACTATTGTTTTGAAAGTACCTGAGTACTTAAAAAATAATAATACAATCAATAAATCCAAAAGATGCTTGAAACTTGTGACATTAGGAGCATAAATAAAACTATAATGTCCAATGGAAAAAAATGCTATGCCTGAAAATAAAATAAATATAAGTCTTAAATGGTTATCTTTAAAAAAATAAAATATAAAAACTATAGCAATAAAATAGTAGATTAAATCTATTGTCTTTTTAGCTTTTTCATAATTATTAATAGAAAATCCACCATATACATCCATTATTTTATCAACAATCATAACACTAAAAAAACCATACTGTGAAAAAATTTCTCCTTTATCTCTACCGAGTTTCATCTCATTGATAGGAGATAAGATAAATGAATTTTCATGGATGTAATATCTATCAAATAGCTGTATGTTCTGTTCATAAATATTAAAACGAATAAAATCCATTTTTTCTTTTAATTTTTCAATCGATGCTGCTTGAAACATGGGATATTCAGCAAAACCAGTCTCTATTGAACCATCATCAGTCACATATTGACTAGTTAAGTCTTTATAATAATCTAATAACAAATAATCAGAGAAAAGGATATTTTTATGTTTGTTATAACTAATATTTGGAAGGTGGGCATTATAATCTTTCAAAATGTAACTATAAGATTGCTGTTTATACTTTTCCATTATTAGAGGTTCCATAAGATTTTTAAAGTGCAAACCTATCCCTTTTTTATCTTTAAAAAAGATATTGCTTGTAGAAGAAAATTTTTCTTGTACCTCTGGATTAAATAATAAATTGTTATTGATGTATTCTTTATTAGATACTTCATTGCCATTAAGTAGCGTTATTTCATCCATATATCTATATTCATTTATCAATTTATAGTCACTTGAGATATGATCTAAATAAAAATAACTCTGAATAGATAAGAGTGCAAATGTTAGTATGAAAAAATATTTTTTAGTAAAAAAGCTCATCAGTTTTATTCTTTACCCTTATTAGATTTTTTTGGATTATTTTTATATATTTTATACCATAGCAAAAGTGTAAAAAAAGCTGATGATGTAAAAATATAATACAAATAAAAAAAGAAAAGTCCATTTTTTGATGGAAAGTAAAAATAATAGACCCAATCAATATATTCATATTTTTCAGCTATTTTGTAAAATAATTTATAAAATAGCTTATAAGATAGAATTTCAAAGAGTATAAAAACTAAAATAAGTTTGAAATAAACTTTCATTATTTTCTCAAAAATTCTTTTATTTTTTCAATCATGTAATGAATAGCATCGTCGCCCATACCAGGGTATAGCCCTACCCAGAAACTATCGTTCATAATTTTATCGGTATGAGGAAGCTCACCAATCGTTCTATAATCTTTACCCTTTTCAAGAGACTCAAACAATGGATGTCTAAGCATATTGCCAGCGAAGAGATTACGAGTTTGAATGTTATTGTTCTCCAAGTACTCAACAAGCTCATTTCTAGTACATTTAACGCCTTCTTTTAAAGTCATCATAAATCCAAACCAACTAGGATCACTACTAGGTTGCATTGTGACTAAGATAAGTTCAGGAATGTCTTTTAGTCCGTCATGAAGTTTTTTAAAATTTTCTTTTCTTTTTTCTACAAAGCTTGGAAATTTCTCAAGTTGGGCACAGCCAACAGCCGCTTGCATATCGGATACTTTAAGATTAAATCCAAAATGGCTATAAACATACTTATGGTCATAGCCTTTTGGTAAACTTCCAAATTGTTGAGAAAATCTACATCCACAGGTATTATCTACACCACTTTCACACCAACAGTCTCTTCCCCAATCGCGCATGGAGAGCATAATTTTTTTCAATAATGGATTGTCGGTATACGTCGCACCGCCCTCACCCATGGTCATGTGGTGTGGTGGATAAAAACTACTTGTTCCTATATCTCCCCATGTTCCTGTAGGACGGCCATCATACATCGATCCTAAGGCATCACAGTTGTCTTCGATCAACCATAGATTGTGTTTATCACAAAATGCTTTGACGGCTTTGATATCAAAAGGATTACCAAGCGTATGTGCTATCATAACGGCTTTTGTTTTTGGGCTCAGAGCTTTTTCTAATTGACTCACATCAATGTTAAAATGTGTCAGTTCCATATCCACAAATACAGGAACTGCACCATACTGGACAATAGGTGCCACCGTTGTTGGAAAACCTGCGGCTACCGTAATCACTTCATCGCCACGTTTAACTTGTCTCTCTTTAAGAAGTGGTGATGTAAGTGCATAAAAGGCAAGCAGATTGGCAGAGCTTCCAGAGTTTACTAAAAAAGCCCATCTTACCCCTAAAAATTGTGCCAATTCTTTCTCGAATTTTTTAGAGTAGTCCCCATACGTCAACCAAAAATCAAGTGAACTATCGACAAGATTGATCATCTCTTTTTCATCAAAGACACGTCCTGCATAATTCACTCTGCTTTTACCTGCTACAAAAGGCTTTGTTTGATTAACTTTG
>SAAG01000208.1 GCA_010119095.1 Candidatus Altimarinota bacterium | reverse complement strand
CAAAGGAGACCTAAGCTCATGAGTAAAGAAACTGGTAAGATTCTCCTTAAGCTGTGCAAGTGTAATCTGTCTTGACAACATCTTAAATTGAAGAACAATAGCAACGACAATAAAGGCAAAAAGGATAAAAGATGCAAGTACAATTAATAAGAAATCTCCTTTATATACAAAGAGAGGATAAAATATTTGAGCTTCCAGTATTATCTTTTTGTTTGCATTAAGAGGAAGGCTAAGATCAAAAGAAGAATAACCAAATTTTTTAAAAAGACCCTTTGTTAAATACTCAAAAGAGATAGTATCCTTATCGTCGAGATATTTTAAAGAATAACTAGGCAAGGCACCCTTAGCTGAAGACAATTCCCTGTTAAAATATAAGGATAACGAATCAAGGTTTAACGGAATTGAATTTTTCAAAAGATCTTGAAAAAACTGTTCCATTGTAATTTTTAAGGAAATTTGAGAACCTATATCTTTGGTATCAACAGATACTACATCATTATAGCTCTCATTTTTTGTGTTTTTATTACTATTGGATACAAACTCAACATTAAAATTTTTATTTAATTTACTCCTTTCTATTCTAGAATTTAGTTCATTTGTTACCGAATGTATCAAAGATTGCTCGCATAATAATCTATAACTCTCTCTCTCACTTAAAATTGACTTATAAAGCCACACGCTTTGAACGACTAATAGAGAAAAAATTACTATAATTGACAATGTCAGCGCTTTACGTATCATAGCCTAAAAATTAAGGTAAAAGTAAGGAAAATGTAAGTAAACAGAAAGGATTAGGGGAAAATTACATATCATATTTGTATTGAAAAAATGAACTAAAAAAAATTATTGCTATGGAAACAAATGAAAATGTAATGACTCCTGAAGAGATGGCTCAACTATGTGGTGGTATTCGTTATGAATGTGTTGTTGACAAAGACGGAAACGTAACTCTTAGGATTATTTTGGACTAACCTTCTTTGAAAAAAATTTTACAATTAATGCATGAAATCATTCCCGTTCTTTTATCAGCATGACTCCATGGACTGCGGTCCTACCTGCTTGCGGATGATTGCAATGCATTACGGAAAGCAC
>SAAG01000077.1 GCA_010119095.1 Candidatus Altimarinota bacterium | reverse complement strand
TAATCAACACAAGATAGGCGGCGGCGTACGGTTTAAACTTTTCTTTTTTAGACATATAGATGTTGAATTAGTAATTAGGCAGACAAAATTTCAGATAACTAATCTCTATCTGAAATATAAATTTGATTTTATTCTTAAAAGTAATAAAATGCGAAATATTTCATATAAAGAAGTTAATTTTATTTATTATATATATAAATGGATATTATGCAAAATTATTTACTTGATTTAGAAAGAGAGTTAAAGTATAGGAATTATTCGTCTAGAACTATTGAAGTTTATACAACGTGTGTTACATTTTTCTTGAAATATATAAAAAATGATATTTCTAAAATCACAAAAGATAATATAATAGATTTTATATTTCATTTACAATCAAAAAACAAAGCTCCAAAAACTATAAATCTATATAAAGAAGCTATCAAATTTTTTATTAAAGAAGTTTTGAAAATGAATTTAGATTTTGATATAAAATTATCTCATGAAGCAAAAAAACTTCCTATTGTTTTATCAAACCAAGATATTATTAAAATCATAGAAGTAACAAATAACTTGAAACATAAATTGTTATTGTCTTTGAGTTATGCTTCTGGTCTTAGAGTAAGTGAGATAGTAAACCTAAAAGTAGGAGATATCAATTTAGATGAACTTACTATTCATATAAAGTGAGCAAAATGAAATAAGGATAGGATAACAGTTTTTTCTCAAAAACTTAAAAATGATTTGTGAAAAAATATTTTATATAAAGAAAAAAATGATTATCTTATAGAGAGTGAGAGATGATGAAAATTGACAGAAAGAACTGCTCAAATTATATTTAAAAATGCTATGAAAAAAGCTTGAATTAAAAAAGATGCAAGTTTTCATAGTTTGAGACATAGTTTTGCTACACATTTACTTGAAAATGGCACTGATATAAGATATATACAAGAGTTACTTTGACATTCAAGTATTAAAACTACTCAGATTTATACAAAAGTTATGAATCCAAATTTAAAAAATATTAAATCACCATTTTAAATTATTATGAAAAAAGTATTAGTTTGATTATCTGGATGAGTTGATAGTGCAGTTTCGGCTTACTTATTAAAGGAGGCAGGGTACGATGTAACTGCTTGATTTATGATAAACTATCTTGATGAGACAAATCCAAATTGTCCAACAAAGATAGATTTGCAGGTTGCAAAAGAAGTTGCAGATTTTTTGTGTATCCCTTTTTTCACTTTTGATTATAGAAAAGAGTATGAGGAAAAAGTACTTCAATATATGTATGAGTGATATAAAAAATGAATTACTCCAAATCCAGATGTGATGTGTAACAAAGAGATAAAATTTAAGATGTTTTTGGATGAAGCAATGGACCTAGGGTTTGATTATATTGCGACAGGGCATTATGCTAGGATAGTAGAATGACATCTATTGAAGTGAATAGATTCCACAAAAGATCAATCATATTTTTTAGCATTTTTAAACGAGTATCAATTATCAAAATCACTTTTTCCTATTGGACATCTAGAGAAAAAAGAAGTAAGAGAAATAGCAAAAAAGATTGGTTTACCAAATGCAGATAGAAAAGATAGTCAGTGAATTTGTTTTGTTGGGAAGGTAGATTTTAAATCATTTCTTGAAAAGAGAATAGAACATAAAGAATGAGATATAGTTGATACAAGTTGAAAAGTATTAGGGAGACATAAGTGAGTTTTTTATTATACTATTGGGCAAAGGAAAGGCATAGAAATATGATGATTAAAAGAACCGATTTTTGTTATAAAAAAAGATATAAAAAATAATAAGCTTATAGTTTGAACTGAAAGTGATTTAGCTTTGTATAGTGATATATTGATTATGATTGATGTACAATTTATTTGAAAAAACGATTTTATATTTCCTCTAAAAGCTAAAGCAAAAACTAGATACAGACAAGCTGATCAAGAATGTGAAGTATTAAAAATAGATGAAGATATTTTTGAAGTTAGATTTAGAGAATCACAGAGAGCTATTACAGATGGTCAGATTTGTGCAATCTATAGGGGAGATGAATTAATCATGAGTGGGATAATAAGTTAATTTATTATTTTACTTCATATTCTTACAACTTCAATTCCATATTTTAAAGCTATTTTATAGTCTCTACTTGTTCAGGCTGAAATAAGTTTTCAAGGTAGGTACTTATCTCTTAGATTTACAAGAGTATCAAACTCTTTTTCTTTTTCTTCTAAACTAAATTCTCAAGCTCACATACCAGATATTCAAATTATTTTTATATTTTCTAGTTTTTTGATTTGCTCTAATATAAGAGGAAAATCAATTGTATTAATTCAAGAATCTTTCTCATTATCAAGTTTTACTTGTAAAAATACTTTTGTAATAATTCATTTTTCTTTTGATAGAGTATCTATAATCTGAGCATGTTTTAGATTTCAAAGTGAATGAATTGTTGAACAATATTCTATGATTTGATCAATTTTTTTTGATTGTATATTTCAAATAAAATGTGTGGATTCTCTTGGTAAATCTTTTTCTATTATTTTTTCTATTCTATTTTCTCAAATTCAAAACAATAAATTAGGGTTATGTTTTTTAATCTCAGAAATAATATTAATAGTTTCATTTTTGTTCCAATATTTTGTTACTGCAAGTAGTTTAGATTTTGATGATACGATTTCATCTAAAAGAGTAATATTTATCATAGAGGAGTATGTTTTTATTATTAATTTACATATGATTTTATATAAAAAATAAAAAATTGAAAAAATAAAGTGAAAAATGCTTATTTTATGCTTATCTATTTGACAAAAGAAAACAATTAAGATATTATTATTTTAATAAAAAAAATTAATTTATATTTGTTTAAAAATTATAATTATTATGATTAAGAAAAAAACAACAAAAGAATCAGTTCAAAATGCTGTAAAAGAAGTAGTAAATGAGGATATAGTTAAAAAATTTAATTTAAATCCACATTTATTTAAGCCTGTACACAGAATCAGAGTATATGTTTATATATTTTTGGCATTTACAATTTGAGTATGATCTTCTTTTTTGTTTGTTATTCACGAAAGTAGGTATTATATATGTACTCAGATTAAGCAACCAAGTTTTCTTTTTAATAATAAGATGTTGAATAAATCAAGTGAGTTAAGTGTAAAAAATATACTTGATATAAAGTTTAAATCTGAAGTTGATAGTTCAATTACAAAATATGTAAGCAATACTAAATGATTTAACAATTCATCATATGTACCAAAAAATCTTGAAATAATTGCATGAGACTATGTAATTGATGTTAAAGGGAATTCAAAATTAAGAACAGAAGCAAATAGAGCTTTACAGCTTATGGCTGCAGATTTCTGTAAAGAATTTTGAGAAAGATTGACAGTTGTAAGTGCTTATAGAAGCTTTGAATATCAAAGTCTACTTAAATCTATGTGATGTAATGATTCATATTGTGCTAAACCATGATATTCAGAACATCAAACATGATTAGCAGTAGACTTATGGGAAGCAAGTACAGAAGTAGATTTTTTAAGCAAAAAAAATTATTTAAAATATTTTGAATGGATGAATGAGAATGCTCATAATTATGGTTTTCATAATACATATCAAAAATGAATTGAAGTTGATTGATATGTAGTTGAACCTTGGCATTGGAGATATGTTTGACTTGATTTAGCAAAAACACTTTATGAAAATGAATTAACACTTTCAGAGTATTATAAAAATTTGAAATAATATTATTGCAATAATTGACTAATTTAAAAATAAGACTAAAATAAAATAGTCTTATTTTTTTATCATATAAAATATGAAAACAAAGCAAAAACTTCTTTCAGTTTTGAGTTTTTTATTGATTTTGGTATTAATTTATAGTATCTATGGATTACTCAAAAATAAAAAAGTATCTGTTCCAGTAAATCCATTTTCTTTTGATTTACCATCACCAAAGGATTCAAAAGAAGCTGAGTATTATACAAAAAATGATACTGTAAATACTATATATCTTTCGACTCCTTACTATCTTTGAAATAAAGAAAGTATGTTACCTTGATATGTAGAATATGATAAATTGAAAAAAGAAAAGGTAGATGAAGCAATTAAGTTAACAGATGAATTATATAAAAAAAATATTGAGCTAAAGGCTTTATTAGAGCCTTATAAAAGTTCGTATTTTGATTTTACAGAAATTGTTTTAAAAAAAGACAAAAAATCAAGAAAATATATTGCAGAGGTGACAAAAAATATCACAGAAAGCTTAGTATGAGAAGAGATTATAATTGCTAATTATGAGAGTATTGATACTTCAAAGATAACAAACTCATTTGCAAAATCAAATTTTGAATATCAAAAGACAATGCATTCAATAGATTTATGAAAGAAAATCACAGAAGATACTATATATCTATTAACAAGTAGTGCAGTTTTATCAGAGTTATACAAAGATAATAGTGATCTAAAATGAGAAGCTAAAGTATTTGAAAGTCAAATGAAGAAAATATCTTCTTTAAGTGATAAAATAGATGATATAAAAAATCATATAATTTATATTGATACAGCATTGAAACAAATAGAAACATGAGATTATTATCTAGCTAAATCATCACTAAATTATGTTAAAACAAATATGAAAGATGTAAAAGAAAAACTTAATTCAATCAAATGAAACGAGACTTTTACAAAAGAAGATGTAGAGCTTTCTAAACAATATCTTTCATATATGGAAGAATTTACTAAAAATGCAGAAATAGAGTTATGAAAAGTGAGTAAAAATAATCTTATATCTGACTCTGACATAAAGAAAATTGCTAATAATAAATCATATCTATTAACAACAGTTTATGCAGTGTCAGATGATGATCTTTGAACTGCTTATGATACATTATCTCAAAGCTCAGTTACGACTTCAGATGCAGTAGATACTATAAAAAGTTGATTGAAATCAGCTGCAAATCTGACTTGGGAATGAGCAAAAGCATGATTTAATGGGGCAAAAACAGTAGTTTGAGTTACTTTAGATACTGCAAGTGCAGTAACTAAATCCACAATGGATGCTTGATTTGGTTTAGCAAATTGAAATACTCTTGATGAAGTAACAAGTGAGATATGATCAAACTTCAAAAAGATTGGTGACAACTACGATAAATGAGTGTCTTGATCAGATGTATTAAAAGATGCAGGATGACAACTTGAATGAGCTGAAGATGCTATAAAAAATGCTATTGAATGAACTATTTGAGAAGGTCGGACAAGTTGGTGAGTAGGATGATTAGCTAAATTAACAGTTTGAATGTTTACAGGTTTTTGAAAGTGAATATACAAAATTGCAGATAAACAAGCAACAGTGTGAACTTTGATTGAATGATGATTAGATGTATGATTGTCTTTTATAGGTTGATCTAAAGTACTTTTACAATGAACTGCTGGGGCAGGATGAAAGGAAGTTGCGAAGAATTTTTGAAGCAAGGTTGTAAATTTTGTTACAAAGATGTGAGCAAATGCAGAAAAATGATGATTTAAAAGTTTAACATCAAAAGAAGCAATGGGATTTATAACTGATGCAATTGAACAAGAGGCTAAACAAGCAGTAATAGCTGAGATAAAGCAAGCAGAAATAATGGTAAGTAAAAAATTAACTGAGATTCTTAAAGAATGACTAAAAAATATTATTAAAAATGCTAAATGAGCATGAGAAACAGTTGCTTGAAATTATAAGGATTTTGTAAAAGAGCAGTTTAAACATAGCTTAGAGTCATATAAAGAAGCTCTTAAAAAGGTAGTTTGAAATGGCTTTGATGATTAT
>SAAG01000076.1 GCA_010119095.1 Candidatus Altimarinota bacterium | reverse complement strand
GTAGTAAATTCTCATCATTTACTTGCTTCTCATACTGAGATTTCAGTTATAAATCATTCACTATTAGTTTTCATTGTAACTAATCATTTTGATATAGTTAATGGTCCATTTCATACTTCCATCTTAACTGGTTCTCATTTTGGTTTTGAATTTCATTTATCATCGATACTTACATCTTGTAGTTCAACTCACATTTTTCATTCACCTGTTTTATATATTTCTATAACTGCTCCTGTTTTATCATCTGTTATTATTTGAGAAATAAATCTAGTATTTGATTCCCCTACTTTAATTATTTCTTGTATTTTATTGAAAGTAGCTTCAGATATATTAAATTCTGATATATTATTAATTAAATCTAGAGTTGTTGATACTTCTTTAGCTTCTCTAACTTCAACTGGATTTATTTGTGTAGCCGCATGTGCCTTATTTGAAAGCAAATTTGAAATTGCTGATTTTGAAACATCAACAGTTGAATCTACTTTTTTATCTTGATTTTCTCATCAAAATACTCAAACCATAGTACCAATTACACCAACTTGTAACAATGTTTTTAGTGAATTACCCATATATTTTTTTATTAATTAAAAAATAATTACAATTTTGATTATATATACTATTTTGTATTTGTCAAATATTCGTTTTACTTTTTTTATTAATCTATTGAAAAAAATATTTTTTTAATTAAAATAAGTGAAAATATGAGATTTAATTTCTAAATAATGACTATGAGAAATTACAATATACTTTTGTCTCAAGAATGAAAATACTATATAGTAAAAAATCTAGATTTATGAATAGTTTCTCAATGAGAAAATATAGATGAAGCTCTATACAATATCAAAGAAGCTACAGAACTTTATAATGAAGATAATGATACTAATATCAATATGAATAACAAGTATTTATTTACTACTATATCAGTATAATATGGTAAAATCTGACTATAAATATATATCCTGAAAAGAGTTAATTAAACTACTTGATAGATACTACTGAATTGAAATTCTATCTCAAAAGTGAAGTCATATAAAAATAAAACTAAATAATAATTGAATTAAAACAATTATTCCAAATCACAAAGAATTGGCATATTGAACATTTTCTTCTATTTTAGAACAATTAAAAATTGATGAAAACACATTCTTAAAGCAAATTAAATAAAATTTTATGAAAAAAATATTTATTATATTCATCCTGTATATTTCTCTAACAAGTATTACAGCTTTTGCTGATAATACAGATGATACTTGTCTATGAGCGAAAAACTACGATACATATAGTGAAAAATGCAATAATAAAGAGTTATTTGAATTGTATGAATGTAGAGTAACTAATCTTTGCACCCCATGTACAAACAAAGATTCAAAAAAGATATTTGAAACTGAAGAATTTAAGGAAGCAAAAGAATATATGTGAAGTTCTAGACTGGCATCAACAAATATACTTGATCCACTTGAAAAAGTTCAAAAGATATACAAATCAAATATGAATTCTATATATAAATGTGTACTTATAGATATACAAGAAAGATGATTAAAATACTTAGAAGAAGTTATTTCTGCAACAGATAAGACAAACCTAGTTTGAAAAGAGTTAAATACAAAGATTTCATCTGAAAAAACTAAACTTACAGCTAAAAAATCAGCATTAAAGTGTTCTTGATGATGAGAAGACGATTCAGATGATAGACTAATCAAAAAAGATGTACTTGATCAAACAAGTTTAGAGTTCTGTACATATATATACTACCTTCAATACTTAAAAGATGTTTATAAAAATCCTCAAAATATACTTTGAATAACAGATGAAGAATTGCAAAGTGTAAGTTCATGAAATTCTCAATGAAAAACATATCAAGTCAGTGAAATATCATCATGATCAACTACTATAAACAATGCAATAAATAAAGAGATCGAAAGGACTTTCAAAGTATTTCCTCTTGCATATTATGCATATAGTGAATATGAAGATAATTATGTTCTACACTTACTCTTAACTTTGATAAAACAGGATTTTGTTATAGCAAGAGATCAACTAGCAAAAGTTCTATGACCTATAAATCAAGTAGCATACAAGATAAAAGATGCAATGAAAAAATATTAAAAAAATAAATAAAACCCAACAAATTTGTTGGGTTTTATTTATTTTAGTATCTCTATTAATTAGGTAAATCAGTTACAGCATATGGAATATAAAAATTGTTTGTGTTTAAAGTTCCACTCAAAACATCATTATTCTTTAAAACCATTGTTCATGAACCAATAAGAGAATCAGGACAATACTGACTATCAGTGAAACAAGAGTCTTTATCATAATCTCATACTATTTTTGTTGTATATGTGTCAGTTCCATCTTGTTTAACTGTATATGCTATATTGTATGCATTTCCAGTTAAGTTACTTGTCCAATCTCAAGTTGTAGATGTTTTCTTAAATGTAGCATAAACATATCTACCAATTCATTTTTCAATCAACTTTGTTTGATCTTTCAATTTTAAATCTCATAATTCAGGATCATACAAATCTTTACTCAAATATTTTTTTTCCAATTTTGCTTGTGATATAGTTCATTTTGCTCATATTTGTTTTCTACTTGTAGTAGCCCATATTCATGTTCAATATACTTTTCATCAACCATTAGCCATAATAATACCAGATAAAGCATCTCCATCATATGATACTCTAAGTAGATTAGATGGTTTTGCTATTACTCAACCAGTATATCACCATAACTCATTTGCTCATGATTCAGTTACTGGTGGATAATAATTTTTATCAGACTTATATTGTTGTAATGCTGTTTCTATAGTAGAAACATCACTTATTTTTCTTCATCATACAGCTTTATCTACTGCTCAACCAAAGTTTTGATAAGCAACAACTGATATAATAGCCAATATAGTTATAACAACTAGTAACTCAACCAATGTAAATCAAAGTTTATTTTTTTGTTTCATATGACTTATTATTAAATAAAATAACAACGATAATAATTATATATATTTTTTTAGTTTTGCAAATAAATTGATTATTGTGATTTTTTTAATTTAGTTTTTAGATCTTCGTACACAAGTCAAAGTTTTTCTTTAAAAGTTGTTACATCTTCTTTGCTTCAAATAGAAGAAAGATATTCTTCTCACTCTTTTTTCTTTTCTTTATAAAACTCCTCTAGTTTTTCAGATACTTCACTCATATACTTTTTTCATTTTCACTTTAACTGATCTATCATCATCTCACTATCATCTTTGTATCTATCTATCAAATCAAGAACTTCTTCTTTTTTATCTTTTAGATATTGTCTATTTTCTTTTGTATCAACAATATCTTTCAAATCATTGAAAAAGTTTTTATGAGTTTCTATAAAATTTTCCAATAAAACCATTTTAGGATCATGTTTTCCATTTTCTGATGCTTTTTTTATATCTTTTTTCAAATCCTTTCATTTTTTATCTGAATATAGTGAAAAAACAGCACTTCAAGCAAGATATCACATAGCAAGATAAAATAATTTTTTCATAATTTTATAATTAGAATATAAATTATATTTTTAGCAATTAAAAATACATTAAAAGATTTCAAAATCTTAATTAAATAAGGTATTATTATTATAATTAAAATTTAATTAATACAAGGGATTTTTTAACATAATTTACATACAAAGATTTTACAAAAAAAATAATGCTTATACAATTATAATATTCCCCTAACTTATAATTACTACCCACTAACCAATACCCTATGATTTACAACAATTTCTCTGATTGATATAAAAAAGCACTTATAAATACAGAAAACAAGATAAAAGAGATCTGACTTACTGACTTAAGAATCGAAGATATATTTCTAGAAATACTAAATGTATGAGAAAATTGAATAAAAGAGATATTTAGTCTATATTGAGTCAATGAAAAACTTGCTTTAGAAATCATAAACAAAGGATTATTTAACGAAAAATTTGAATCAAGAAAATGAAATTATTCATGACTTAGCCCTAAACTTAAAGATGTAGTTTTATGAAGTGTAAAGATAGCAGCATCTTTTTCAAAAGACAAGGCTAGTTTGGAAGATTTGATTTTATCTATGATAAAAAACGACTCATGGTTGGCAAAATTTTTAGATTACATAGGTATTAATCCAACAGATTTAGAACAAAACCTAGAAAATTTAAACAAGATCTGAAGTATAGATTGATTAGCAAAATGAAATATAATGGGCTGAAGTATAGAAGAATGAATGAATAAGCTTATATGAGCCATAACTGAAAACTTATTTATGTGAATGGAAGAAGATGGATGAATCCAAACTCCTTTTGATAACAATAAAAATACAAATTGAAAACAAACAAAAAAAGAATCTGAAACTCCAGCACTTGATTTCTTTTCAACTGATTTAACAGCTTTAGCACATGAATGAAAACTTGATAAAGTTATTTGAAGAGAAGATGAAATAGAAAGATTAATAGCAATTCTAAATAGAAAAACAAAAAATAATCCTTGTCTGGTTTGAGATCCTTGAGTTGGTAAAACAGCCGTTGTAGAATGATTAGCAACTAGAATATCAAAATGATTAGTACCTTTTTCAATGAAAGAAAAAAGAGTTTTAGCACTAGATATGTCTATGCTTGTGGCTGGTACTAAGTACAGATGAGAATTTGAAGCTCGTATAAAACAAATAATAGATGAAGCATCAAAAGTTGAAAATGAAATTATATTATTTATAGATGAGATACATACTATTATTTGAGCATGATCTGGAGAATGAACTTTGGATGCATCAAATATACTTAAACCAGCAATGTGAAGATGAAAAATAAGAGTAATTTGAGCAACAACTCTAACTGAATATCAAAAATATATAGAAAAAGATTCAGCCCTAGAAAGGAGATTTCAAAAAATAATTGTTGCTGAACCTACAAAAGAAGTAGCATTGGAAATTATAAGCTGACTAAAAGAGGTATTTGAAGAATATCATAATCTAAACATACTACCATCAGCAGTAGAAGACTCTGTAAACTTATCTATGAGATATATTACTGATAGATATTTACCAGATAAAGCAATAGATTTGATTGATGAAGCTTGTAGTTTAAAGAGCATGAAATACAATATAGACGAAGATGAAATAGTAAAAATAAAAGAAAAAATAGCTGTATTACAAAAGAAAATTGAACAAGCAGTTATTAGTAGCCAATATAAAAAAGCTGTAAACTTAAAAAAAGAACAAAAAGAATTAGAAGAAAAAATTTGAAGTTTAAAAAGAAAATTTAGTATTCCAAAAGATAAAAGATTAAAAGTTGATGCAAGTGATATCCAAAAAGTACTTAGTATGGCAACTTGAATTCCTACAGAAAATTTAAGTTCAAAAGATATTGAGAGACTTAGATCATTACCAAATAAACTAAAAACAAAAATTATATGACAAGAAGATGCTATTGAAGCCATTATCAAATCTATAATGAGAAGTAAAGCTGGGATTTGAAACCCTTCAAGACCTTTATGAAGTTTCTTGTTTTTAGGACCAACTTGAGTTTGAAAAACTGAATTAGTAAAAACACTTGCTCGTGAATTTTTTTGAGATGAAAATTGTCTTATAAAAATAGATATGAGTGAATACTCTGACAAAACAAGTGCAAATAAACTTATTTGAGCATCAGCTTGATATGTATGATACGAAGAATGATGATTATTGACTGAAAAAGTGAGAAAAAAACCTTATAGTATAGTACTTTTTGATGAAATAGAAAAATGAGATTTAGAAGTATATAATCTACTTTTACAGATACTTGAAGACTGAGTTTT
>SAAG01000075.1 GCA_010119095.1 Candidatus Altimarinota bacterium | reverse complement strand
GATTATGTCTTTGGTTTGAGCATATTTTTTCAATTTACTACCAGATACTGTTCCAATTCATTGGGATTTTGAGGGTAAACCTGATAGAATGTGAAGTAAATTGATGCATTTGATTATGTTCCCTATTATCTCATTATGATTAGTTTTGTTATTTTCATTTTTACCAAAACTTGATCCAAAAAAAGAAAATTATGACAAGTTTTGAACTGCTTGGGAGATATTTCAGTTTAGTATACTTGGGTTTTTCTTTTACATCTATCTTGTATCGATATTTATAATCCTAAACCCTGAGTACAACATAAGCACATTTATGATGGCTTGAGTATGAGTACTTTTCATAGTTTTATGAAACTATATGTGAAAAATCAGACAAAATTATTTTGTAGGTATCAAATTACCTTGGACTCTAGCAAACGAAGAAGTTTGGAACAAGACTCACAGATTTGGTGGGAAGATGTTTATGCTAGCATGACTTATGTTTATAGTAAATGCATACTTTTTACGGCAAGTAGTAGGAGTATTTGTTGTTGCTATCTCATTGGCAGTGATTGCTCCGATAGTGTATGCTTATCTAGTTTTCAAAAAAATTAAGAATAAATAAAAATTGACTATTGTTATAAAAGTTATATAAATGTTTCTGCCAATAAACCGTTTTTTTTATTAAAAATTTTTTTACTAGGAGGATTATCTTATGTTGAAAAGATGGATTGTAAAAAGTTGTTTGGTATTGTCAGTATTTTTTCTGTTGCTGTTAGGAGCTTGTGCTAAGCCTCCTCAAAATAATCCTCCAGATTTACTGGATGATAATTATGATGAGGAAGAAACAAGTAGTGTTTCCGACCCATTAGAACCTCTTAACAGAGGAACTTTTTGGTTCAATAAGGAGGTTGTTTACGACTTGGGACTTACCCCGGCATCTGATGCTTACGATTTTGTAACCCCAGATCTTGTACAGACAGGGATTGGAAATTTCTTCCACAATTCTAAAATTCTAGTTAGATTGTTAGAAGATCTAGCTACCTTTGATGTAAAAAATCTTGGAAAGGATACATTTTTCTTTACCGTTAACTCTGTTGGCTTGTGGTTTATTGATCTTAGATCAACTCAAGACAGATCCGATAGAGGCGATGGAAATTTTTCCAAGGCTTTGGCTTATTGGGGCATTCCACCTGGAACTTACATTGTTTGGCCACTTATTGGACCATCCAATTTACGGGACAGTGTTGGGTCGATTGTCAATTTTATATTGAATCCAGCAACTCTTGCAGGTTCTCCTGAAAGTTTCATTTTAGGAGCAATTGATAAAATTGATGGATATCATCGTAGAGACAAAGAGATAATTGATACTATCTTTGAAGTATCTCTTGATCCTTACACAGGAACTAGGGAAGCATACTATGACATTTCTAAGAAAAGATTAGCTGAATAGCTATGTCCTTTCGAGGAGCAACAAAAGGCAGGGGGAACCCTGCCTTTATTTTATGTGAATTTTTAAATAGTAAAGGGGACGGACAAATTGTATGTACCCTTTACTATTTTTTATATAATCTTAAACTTTTTTGAATATAAACAAATGTTCGTGCATAATTAGTAAGAAATTGTATTTTTTAGAGCTAGTTTTCCAGTATCAGGTTGCTTTGCAGTTGTGTTGGACTTTGATTATGTCTTCTTTGAGAACAAATCAAACTTTTAGGAATCTTTCCATAACTTTGAATGCAAGTGGTTGGTACATCTTTTCTCTTCTTGTATCTCACATCAAAATTGCACAGAAATTTCATGACTTCAAAACTCTGTAACTTTCTTTTGCAACTTTTTCTATCTCATCACAAAATTTATCTAAGTCATGAATATTTGATAAATCTTCTTTTACCTTCCCTTCGCTATACTTGATTATATCTGCATAAGGAGGATGCATAAGCACAAAATCTATACTTTCTTTTTTTAGATCTTCGTTTTCTACTGTTGCATCGTGAAGCTTTACTTTAATCTTTGCTTTGTTATCTAGTTCAAAATCAATTAAGCTTTTTGTTAACTCTATTGCATTTGGATTTATATCATAACAAAGTAAATTTCTATTTAATAATTTTGATTCAATAGCAGTAGTTCCCCCACCTATCATAGGATCAAGGATATGATCTCACTCTTTTGAATATCTAAGAATTAGATTTCTCACAACTTCCGGAGACCAGTTTCAACGATATTTACTATTATGAGTACACCAGTTTCCTCTGCGAGGAAACGACCAAACAGTGCTACATTCTTCTTCAAATACTTCAGGATGAAGTAATTTTTGTTTTTTAGGCATTTAATTTTAATGAAGATTTAAAATAGTTTTCATCGTATATTCAATTATCTTCTCACTTTTTTAGATACAAATGAAATCCATACACGGGTTCATAATCAATCCATTCAAAAGATGATTCATCTATTAATCTTTCTTTGAAAAAGTATATATTTCTAAATTCTTCACATCTAGAATCATTTACTTGTTCAGGAAAGTACCAATCCCAATTTCTGTTTCATCAGAATAATACACGAGTTTCATCTATGTTTTCTAATTCTTTTTCTGTGATTCATTCTCAAAAAACTGGCAAACAATAAATCTTTTTTACTTTGAAATCTTCTTTAATAGTTTTCAGTGACCTATAAGACAATTTATTTACTATTTTCATTTTTGAATTGATAAAATATTAATATATACTTATTATATACATTTAATATTTTATTGCAAAAGATTTTTTAATCTACTGTTGGTAGTCAAAGAAAATCTAAAGGTAATTCTCAAAAAAAGTAGTCACATCCTTCAGCTCTTATATAATTTAAAACATCTTTATATTTTGGTTGTAAGAAAAATTCTGATAAAATAAAATAGAATTCTACTTTTAATCATAATTTTTTAACCAGCCTTTGATATTGAAGTTTTTTAAATTTTCCTGCTTGTAATTTTTCATCAACAGAACCATTTCATCATTGATACTTCATTTCTATTATATAAATTGTATTTCAATTTAAAACATAAATTGCAGTATCTGGAAGTAATTGTTTTGAAATTATTTTTATCCGATTAATTCATTTAGATTCTAAAAATAGTTTATAAAATCAATGGTTTCTATAAAATTCCGCAACTTTTTCTCAGTTGAATAAAATATCTTGTTCTTTTACAGTATATCATTTAATTTTTTTTAAACTTTTTTCAAAAGCTACATCCTTTTCAAATTTTAGTCAATTTTTATTTGTATTTTTTCAACCAGGGGTAGTTTTAAACATATTTTACTTAATTAAATCATTTAAAATTCAATCTCTTAACATTGCTAGATTGTAAATCTTTCAATTTGTGGAATTGTAAGTTTCTTCTAATGGTTTTAGTGCTGTTTGCCAACCTAGTCAGTCAGTAATCCATATCAAATCAATATTTTGATTTTGTAAAAAATGATAAAGTCCTGCAAATTCTCAAGCTACTGCTTTTAGTTTACTTCAACCTCAACCATAGAAATTTGTTTCAAATAAATATACTTTTATTCATGTAAATATAGCGAAATCAAACCTTCTGGCTGATTTATCACTTTCAATTCTAACTCCCCAATTTTCACTTATCCATTTTGCTGTGGCTTGATCCTTACATTGAAATCATTTTTTATCACAAAAACTTTTTATAAAATCTAAAACTAATCCTTCCATCATAGTTCAGCTTCTGTTTTTACGAGCATTGCTATCTAATCAAGTTTCTATACCAAAAACATAATCATTTAAGTTTGTTATATATTTATTTTCAAATACTTCTTTTAATCAAGACTCATTAAAAAATTTTAAAACTTCTTTTTCTCATTTTAAATCTAAAGTAATCTTTTTATCAAACAAAAAAGATATATTTTCAATTTCTTTAGTATCTTTATTTAAAGTTATTATAAATTTTTCTCTTACCGCTAGTAATATTGGTAATACTTCTCTAGTTTCTGGATAAGTTTTCAGAATTTCTAAAAATTTCTTTTCTATGTCTTTTTCTCAAAGTAAAGAATTAAGGATATTTAAAGATACTTTTATCTTAAAAGTATTGTTTTTTATCTTTGGAAAATCACAGTAAAAGTCCCATGTAAAGATTGTGGGAGTGAATGTGGATGTTAGGGATTGGAAAGTAGACATAGATTTATTTGTTATTTATTATTTTTTAAATTTTTTCAATTATTTTCATTTCTCCACACTTCAGGTCAACTAACACTGTATCATAATAATATTTGAGCTGGAGCAGTAGATGAAGAGAATAAATGATCTTTAACAAACTTAATTTTTCAATTATCTACTTTTATAATTCACAACTCAATTAGTTTATTTTTCAATTTTTTATATCATAAAACCATGGACTTTTGTTCGTTATTCCTTCAACTACTTCAACTTAAAAGTAAATATCATTTTTCATCTATTTTCATTGTTGCATCAGCTTCTCATATCTGAAATCTATAAATATCATTACTAATTTTTATAGATTTATTATTATTATATTTTTCTAAAAATCTATATCATAAAATATTTAACAAAAATTTAATTTCTTGAACATATCAAGATAAATCACTTTTTCTAAACTCTTTTATATTAGTATTATTTCAATTATTTAGATTCATTAAATTAAAATCTCAATCTTCTTTTGCTATTTTAATGATTGTTCTTTCTAAAAAATTTATATCTCATTCATCAAAAGAATTATTCGTTGTTGTAAAACATAATATTTCTTCAAATTCTTTTTTTCATTCTCTTATATGTCATTTTAATCTCTCAAATAAATTTAATGCTTGTCATATATAAATTTTTTCTCATGACAAAAAATAAATTCATGAGTTAATAATCTTATTTTTAAAATAAGAGTTATCTAATAAATCTGAATTAAATATAATTTTAGGAATAAAAAATCATATAATTTCTCACTTTGTAAATTCAAGTATTTTTATTCCATTTGTTTCACTATTATAGAATGTTATTTGTAATGTTTTATCCATAATTACCTTTTTGTTACAAAATATCAGATTTCGTTTTCTTTTTTATTTTCATATATAGAAAACTTTAACTCTTTAATATTTTTATTTAAAAAATCAATTAAAAATAAAAATTCTTCTTTTGAAGGTCATAAACTTATTTCACTTCAAAGCTCTGGAAAGATATGATAATTAATTCTTTTATTTGAATCCAAAAACCGTCAATACATACTTATCATATTAATTAAGTATGGAGGAACTCAATCTTTTCTTTTTTTATTATTAATAAATCATGATTCTTCAATTATATATGTTTCAGAATAAGTTTCATTTGTCATATTAATAATTTCTACTATGAAATTATTAATACTATTAAAATCTTCATTATCCAATTTTTTAATTTCTTTTATTAGTTTTGTATATTTTTTGAAAAAATTTAAATTTAAAAGCATAAAATCAAAGCTTAAAAACTAATAATTCATCACCACAATCTCCTCAACCATTCACCTTCAACTTGCTTTACTATTTACATTTCTTCTTGCTTGAACAATTCTAAATCAATCAAGATAACCTTTATAAATCTCTCTTATAAAAGGAGTATTGTGATTACTCATCATGACTTTTACTCATTTTTTATCTAGTTTTACAAATACATCTCTCAATTTTATTTGCATATCTCTACCAAAACCACTTTCATTGTAACTTGTGAAATTGGCAGTTTCTGTAAGTGTATCATAAGGAGGATCAAAATAAACAAAATCATCTTTTTTAGCATTTTTTAAAACCTTATCAAAACTTTGTAATTCTATTCTAGCTTTTGTTTCATTTAATAGTTTTGAAACATTTAATAAA
>SAAG01000074.1 GCA_010119095.1 Candidatus Altimarinota bacterium | reverse complement strand
TGGTGCTCTCGGCAGGATTCGAACCCACGACCTCTAGGTCCGCGGCCTAGCGTTCTTCCAACTGAACTACGAGAGCAAGTATAAGGAATAATCTTTTTATGATTCTGACACGAGTTCAGAATTACATCCAAAAAAATCTGCTAAATTATAAATAAAAATTGTAAAATAACAAATTTTTTAAATGAGTATCATTTTTGATACTCATTTAATCTATAATTTCATAATCTCAATTTTCTAAATCGATAAAGATATTATCTAGTTTTTTAACTATTTCATCTAAGCTATATTTAGAAATATTATATCAATCTTTTGTTTCTTTCTTTGCTAGATAAAAGGGAAGATAACTTCAATTTTTCTCTTGAAATAAAACAACTAATCTTATTTTTTTAGACAATAAATATCATTTTAAAATCTTTCTATTCTCAATAGTTCAAATAATTTTAAAATTATCAAGTCATGTTTTATGTTTGTTAATCTCTAAAGATATATCGTCCAATCAAACTGATTTTATTTTTGATAAAAGTTTTAAAAATGTTTTTGTTATTAGAATCATAGCTTGTCTAATTTATTGGATATCTTTTTTAATTTGCTTTTTACTTCTTCGTTTTTAAATATATCATCAAAAGCATTTTCAACTATATCAAATTTCACAATATCAGGATTAGAATTATATTTTTCCATAAAGTACCTAATGAGTACACTTCAATCAAGTCATCTTTCTTTTGTTTTAGTTAAGAAAGTTTTTTTCAATTGTTGATTCACTCTAACAGAAATAGTTGTATTCATAATATTTGTATTACATTGTAATACAAATATTATATATTTTATTTTTTATAAATCAAACTAATTATTAACAAAAACTTTTATAATTCCTTCTTTTCAATCATCGCTTGTGCTAGTTTGATATCTACATAACTTATGTCTTTGTCTTCTTGATTTATAGCATATTTTATCTCTCATAGCTTGCTTTTATCTAGTTTTGATTTTGCTAGAAATTCTTTTATAAACTTCAATTTTTTTAGTTCAGATAGTTTCATCACTTCATTTAATGGAATTTTAGAGTAAGAGTAAAGGGCTACTATGTGTGACTCAATAGTTTGTTTTGTTAGTTCTCTTTGCTTTGCAATATCATCAAGCGAGATTCATGAATTGAATAGTTCTAAAGTCTGAGTATAAGTATCAACTTTGCTTTCTTTTGGAGCTTTTTCAGTTTTACTTCTTTTAGATTTTCTTTCTGTTTTTTCTTTTGGTTCAAGATATTTACTTGCTTTCATAAATAGACTTGATTGTAAGTCATCTATTTCTTCAAGTAAGATTTTGGTATCAAAAATCGAATGTCTTCACTTTTCTGTAAGTCAGATTTTTGGGTATTGTCAGTCTGATTTATATAAAAATCAAGTATTTATAAGTACTTCAAAAACTGCAACAATTATATCTTTTGAGTATTCTTCCAAAATTGCATAATCACGGTCTAAATCCAAATCCCATTCTGTGATTTTTTTCTCTTTTGCTCAAACAAGTATGGAAGCCAACATATTGGCTCAAAACCTATTATCAAATCTCTTTATAAATTCTAAGACTATAAAAAATGTAGTTGTTTTTACTACTTCTTTGAAGTTTCAAGTTGTTAGTTTTTTCTTATCTATACAATAATCACAAACTCAGCAATTATCTCACAAGTTTCTTATATCTTCTTCATCTCCAAAATATTCTAATATAAATCTCTTTCTACAACCTGGTTTGAAAAGTAATTTTTTTATTTGTTCTAGTTTAAAGTAGGATTCATTTTTTAGTATATCTTGATGATCCCATAGGATAGGTATATCTTTATGTTCTTTTTTTCATAAAGTTATTGTGATTCATCTACCTCTAAAATCCTCTGTATCTTCGTTTACATCAAATCATCTTTTTACTACTCAGTATTTTTCAAATATCTTTACTATACTTCAGACTTGCATCCCACTTTTAAGTTTACTTTGCTTTGCTAGTTGGTCATAGGTCATAAGTATTTGGTGATCTTTTCATCAGTGTGCAGTAAAATCATGGAATATATAGTCATAAAGCTTAAGTATATCTTCTTTTCCAGGATAAGCATTTTCGATAAAAAATTCTTGTATAATCGTGTCTTGATATGAAGCAATGATAATTGAATAACTGACTTTTCAGTCTCTTCAGGCTCTACCTGCTTCTTGATAATAGTTTTCTATACTACCTGGTAAGTTGTAGTGAATTACATATCTGATATCTCTTTTATCTATTCACATACCAAAGGCATTGGTTGCGACTATGACATCGTAAGTCGAATCCATAAAGTTGTTTTGTTCACTCTCTCTAAGAGTTGATTTCATTTCTCAGGTATAAATTCAAGCATTTATTTTTTCTTTTTTCAAGTGTTCATATACCTCTTTAACGGCTTTGATAGATGAACAATAGATTATTCAGTATGGAGGAGTTTTTTTGATTATCTCTACTACTTTGTTAAGTTTATCTTCTTTTTTTGTTATCTCTCTCACTATAAAAACCAGATTTTTTCTATCAAATCATTTAGTGTACATCTTGTAGTTTTTAAGTCCAAGTCTCAAAACTATATCTTCTCTTACTTTTTTTGTTGCTGTGGCAGTTAGGGCAACGATGGGGAAATATTTATCTTGTTTTAGGTCATCGATAAATCACTTTATCTTCATATAACTAGGTCTGAAATCATGTCACCATTGGCTTATACAATGAGCTTCATCTATAGCAATAAGCGAGATATCTACATTTTTAATCACTCTTAGGAAATGTTCATCATGAAGTCTTTCCGGAGCTATGTATAGAAACTTGATACATCCAGGTTCTTCAGGCATATTTTGACTAATCTCATCTAGTATAAATCTCTTGTCGGTAACTGAAATACTTGAATTTATAAACTCAGTTCTTATACCTATCTCGTTTAGTTTATCAACTTGATCTTTCATAAGTGATATAAGAGGGGAGATTATGATAACGAGACCAGTTCTCATAATACCAGGAAATTGATAGGTAAGGGATTTACCTCATCAAGTCGGCATAAAAACAAGAGTATCATTTCAATCGATAATACTTTCTATAATCTCTTGTTGTCATTCTCTGAAATCTTCTAACTTAAATTTATCTTGGAGGATTTTTTGTAGGTTTTGCATTTTTAAGTTGTAAATAATTATTATATCAAGTCATAAATCAATACATATCAATAACCTTTGCTTTAGTATATTTGATGTTTGTATAATTTAAATTCTGAAAATCTAAAGTTTTAATTTCAAATTTATCTATTACATTTTTGTTTTTTAGATAGAAATCTTTTATTATATTTAAACTTATTTTATCTACAGAAGTTATACTTATCTTATTTTTTGAAATTATTTTAATTCAATCTTTAAAAAACCTATCAAAAGCAGGAATATTTCAAAAAATTCATAGCATGATTTTTGTAATAAGAGTATCACTAGGTTTGTTTTCGGGGAAAGACTCATAAATAATATTTTTTAATTCTAATAATCTTTCAATATTTTCATCATTATAGTTATCTATATCTATCTCCCAATATATTTTGCTATCTTTTCTTGAAATCTCTTGAATTAAATTTTTAAAAATAGATAAATTTTTTTGTAGTAAAAATGAAGACCCTCTCATCATTCACCAACTGGCAAGGTAAAATCATAAATGTAAACAACTTTTTTCAATATTATTATCATTTCAAATTTCGTTAATTTTATCATTTTTATAGAAATTATAGAAATAATTATAACAATAATCAAAAGATGAATATCTATGATTTTTATCTCTGGATTCTAAAAAATTATTTACTTGATTTTTTATATTATTCATTTGCTTAAATTATTCAATATATTGTTTCTTGTTCTCTGGATTGCTTCGTAACTCGCAATGACATTTAGTTTTTATATTCTTTTCAAAGGGGTCGAATTCGACTCCTTTGAAAATCTGAGAGATTAACTACTTTAACTTTTTCTTTTCTCAAATCTTTTTACTTTCGATTTTTCTTCTTTTTTCGATAAGTTTTAGATCTGGTTGGGGTTTTAATTGTTCTGGGACTATTCATCTTGCTATCATTGTTTTTCTTGTTTCTTTTGCATTTGAAACAAGTTCATTTTCTAAGTGTTGTTTTCAAATAATATTGTTTTCTTTTATGTTGTGGTCAGTCATTGCATAGATAAAATCCTTTGCCTTTAGTTCAACTTCACTATCAAAATCAGCCAAGGCTCTTTTTTCTGGAATTCATCTTCTGGATTTCAATGCTTTTACTGACATATTATAAAGAGTTTCAATTTTTTTGTTTTTAAAAGTTGCAAATTCAACAGGCAATCTGATTCATCTTTGATAAACAGTTTTTTCTATCTTTTCTTCTGAAATTTTTAATTTTTGTCTTGCTTCTAATCTCTTATCTTCTTCTGTTTCTAGTTCACTTATTTCTTGTTTTCTTGTTTGACTTGCAAAATATGTTTGAGCGAATGATATTTCATTTTTTCTAGAATCACCATTTTGAGCAATTAAATAACATGCATAACGAGTAAAAAAATAATTTTCTTTTGGTCTTCATCACACTTTTGAGGTTTTTACCGGCTCCGGTAAAAAGTGTTTATCAATTTCTTGTCAGCTATTTTTACATGATATTTTCGCTTTTTCAATTACTCATTCAAATTTTTGCCATTTTGAATAACCAAGAACATTCATCAAATCTCTTGCAGACCAAAACTCAAATCAGCTTTCATCACTTATTTTTATGTTTTCAAAAGATTGTTGAACTATTTTTATTAAATCTGTCATAGATTATATAAATTATGTATTATTTAACTATTCACTAAACATCTATTTTTTACAAATTCACTTACACTGTCATATCAGTTTGCTTTGGCATTTTTTTCTAGTTGCATCCTTTGTTTTGGGGTAAGTCTAAATTGAAATACTGAGGTTTTGTTTTGAGATTGTTCATCTTCTATCATTCAGGCTATATCCATAAAAAGTAGATGTAAATCTGCTTTACGATAGGTTTGATTTATATTGGCTCAATCACACTTTATATGAACCATTTCTTCTGGTTCTTTTTCAGTTGTTTCGGTAATTATCAGCGGATACTTCTTAACTCAGACATTTATAAAAAAATATCTCTCTGTTCAAGGAATATTATTTTCTTCAAACATATAGTTATAATTAGGATTTAAATATTATTATAAAATTCAAGTAATTTTTTCTTGTAGACATTGAGTACATCAGAGTTATGGATAGGTAATATGTACATTTTTCAACTTTTTTTGTGTCTAACTTTTTTGTGACTTCATTTTGCCTCAATAAGTTCAAATCATTCAGCTTTCAGGAAGCTTTCAATTTCACTTAGTTTTAAACTTACAGGATTATTTAGAAACTTTTCCTTAATTTTCTCTCTTTTTGTCATAAATTGTTATTTATGTATAGACATTATAATTATTTGTAATTACAATGCAAATTAAATATTTATAAAAATATATACTTTAATACATTTACCGTATATAATATATCTATACTTTTTTAAAAATCAAATAAAAAAAGAAGTTCACTATTTTTCAGGTAAACTTCTTTAATTGTTTTTTCTGGATTGCTTAGTAAAAACTTGAGAGTGACAATTATTTATTCAAAGCTTCATAAACTTCTCAAGCAATCTTGATTGATGGAGCTAAAGTTGTGTTTCATTTAACCCATTTTGCAGGACAAGCAATTCCTGGATTTGATCTCATATGTTGTAAAGCTTCTATTTTTCTGATTAATTCTTCTGAGTTTCTACCTAGTGGTCCTGATGTAACTTCGATTACTCTAGTTATACCATCTGGATCAATTACAAA
>SAAG01000009.1 GCA_010119095.1 Candidatus Altimarinota bacterium | reverse complement strand
AAAGTATAACATCTCCTGATGTTTGACTCAATACTAATACAAATTGAGTTTCTGCAGTAGCAGCTAAAATTGATAATATGAATTCAACTTTAGCATCATCTCCAGTATGAACTATGACTCCAGCTTGATGAATTCCACATGAATGATCGACATTATGAACAAATGCTACACTAGGTGTTGATGATAATGTAAAACAATTTGCTAGAGATATTCAGAGTTCCCCTAATATTCCATGAACATGAGTTGTAACTGAACAAACTAAACAACAGCTTTGAACTGTAACAGAGAAAGTTGTAGTTACTGAAAAAGTTAAAGTAGATATCGATTTATCAAACCTCAACTTTAAATGAACTAGATTTGAACAACGGGAAAAAAGAATAAAGGAAAATAGTAAAAATATTTTTAATGATGAAAATGGTGTAGTATTGATGATTTTGATTAGAGATATTTTAAAAAATCCATCTACTGATGAGCAATTGATAATAAAATGATTTTTTAAAGACCAGAAATGGATATTTAATTGAGATAATTTAGAGGAAGCTAAAGCTACTTGAGATTCAAGTGTTGAATCTAGAAATATTGAAAAAGTATATAAAATAGCTCAAGAAATCGTAAAAGAAAATCCAGATATTACTAATTCTAAGATTGTTAAATATGTAAAAACTGAAAAAACTATTTCTAGATATGATCCTGAACTAGCAATGAGGAGATTAGCAATGCTAAATCCAAAAAATATGGCAATTGATACACTTTTGTGAGATAACTGAAATAGATTTCAAAGAAGGATTACTGATTTTTTTAGATCATTATCATTAGATAAGATTTTAGAAACTTATAAAAGATGACAACAGTCAGATAATAGAGATAAAGTTTTTGATAAAGAAGCAAGTGAAATAATTAAATGAGATATTATAAGTAGTATAACTGAGTCAAAAAGGATGTATAATTGATTAAATCAGGATTTTAATGATCCAAGAGTTATAGCTTTATGAAAACTATTAATGGCTCAGAGAAAAGCAATTGCACAAATTTATTTTAAGCAATCTATGTTTTTCATTAGTAATTTTATTGATGATACTCAGGTATGAAAAGATTATTTTACTTGATTAAAAGAAACAAAAGAAACTGAGAGAGTTTTAGATCTGATTCAAAATAAAGATTTTCATCATTTCTCAGTACTTTTGAGTGAAGAATTAGCTTGAAGAAGAAAAATATTATCAAATTTACAAAAAAAACAAATATTTGCATCAGATTTATGATTAGCTTTATTATCTTTAAGAGTTTTTGATATAAAAATTGCTACAAGCTTTATGACTCCATGAATAAAAGTATGAGAGTGATTATATGAAAAAAAGCTAGAGTATAAAAAATGAGAGCATTGAAAATCAAGTGAATGATTATTTTTATGATGAGAAAGATATGAATTACAATGAATTACAAATGTGAGAGATATAGTAATTTTTTGAAATGAAGTTATTATATATTGAGATAGATTATGAAAAAAAGAAGCAATTAATATAAATAAGGAACAATTTATAAATTGAATGCAAGAGTTGGCTTTATATTGAAAAACTAGTTTAGAATCTCATGATTGAAGTGTTAATTTTTGAGTTAAAAAGATTATCGCATAATTTTTGAGTATTTATTTATTGTATGATACAATATATTTAATTATTTACTAAGTTTTTATTTATGAGTGAAACAGAAAATAATAGTTGAGAAACACAAGAATCAACTGAAACAAAAGATACTTTACAAGATATACAAAAAAAAGATGTTGCTGAACTTTTTTCTAAAGCAAGTGAATTTATCACTAAAGCTTGAGTTGATTGATTTTCAGAACTTGATTTGTCAAAACAAATTACTAATGAAGATTTTAATAAAATCAAATCATGATTACAGATTCCTGATAATTTAACATATGAAAGTTTCATTTGATATTATTCGAAATACATAAAAACATTAAAAGAAAAATATTGACTTGAATGAAATCAAGTAGTTAATATTACAAAGGAAGATTTAGATGAATTTAGAGATGTATTAACTGCACCTTGAGCAAATATAGATACTGAAGCTAAATTAATATATACTGAAGTTATTGAAACTAATGTTGAAAATAAAACTGTAAATTTTGACACTTTATCAATCTGAATTTGAGAGCCATGAATTAAATTATTTAAAGATAAATTGTGAGAGAAAATATGAGAAAAGTTTAAAGATTTATGACTGGATGATAAACAATTAGAAAATATAAAAATATGAATTTTTTCAAAGATAATTAATTGAGACTTTATTAACAATAATATCGATAGTTTAAAAAAATTTGTAAATTGAGTTTCAGAAACAACATTATTAAAAGAGTTTCCTACACTTGATGCTGATATAGGTAAAGAAATTGATTCACAGTCAAAGGATTTATTATATTTTGTTACTAAAAATAAGGATAGTAAAGATATCTATAAACAACTTTTATCAAATCCAAAAGCTATTCAAGAATTTAAGCCTTGAACTGAAATTGCTGATATAAAAGAATTAACAAATAAAGAGATGACTGATTTATTGGTTTGAATAAATGATAAAATCCAAGTTCATCAATGAAGTGTTAAAGAAATAAAAGAAAAAGTTAATAGTATTTTTAGTTCTAATAAATTTGAAAAATTCTTTAAAGAGTGAGTAATATGAGCAATAATATGATGGATATATAGTTTATTTAAATGATTTTGAGTAGATACTGCAGAATTGGATAATATGTTTTGAGAATGGGGGCCAGAGTGAAGAAAAAATAAAAAAGTTGTTGATAGTCTAAAAACATATTGAAAAACTTGAGAAACATTATGAGCAAATAATTGAATTATTGATCCTCTTAAGAGTGTAGATTTATCAAGCTTAGATTCAACTAAAATGAAACCATTTTTTGATAATTGTAAACAAAGATGAATAGATGTTACAGCTTCAGATTTTTGGGTAAATGTATTTAATTGAAATGAGTTAAAATGAGCAGATGTAAAAGAGTGAGAAACAACTGTTTCAAAAAAATATAAATTTGGTATTGATAATACCAAGATTGACTGACCAGAATTTATAGAATTTTATAAACAATTGAATCATCCAGATTCAATAAAATCTTCAGAAACCATTGCAGAACCTGAAGCAAATGGTGATGCAAATCCAGATACAGCAGCAAAAACAGAAGGAGGAACTGCTGCGGCAGCAAAACCTGAAGAGAAACCTGCTGGGGAAGTAGCAAAACCTGCAGATAAACCTGCTGCGGCAACAAAAACTCCTGAACAGTTAGAAAAAGAAATAAAAGCTAATCTAATTCTTAGAAAACTATGAATGTGAAATAATCTTGATAAATGGGAAAAACAAATTGTTGATGATTTAAATAATAAATGAAAAAGTAATTTTACAACATATTTATTACCATGATCAACGAAAGAACAATTTATTGAGAAATTATGAGAAATGAAAGTAAAATTTCAAAAGACTATTGAATGAGCTAAAGATGCTGATGAATTAAATAAAATTAGGGATAGTGTAACATCTAGTTTTAATTTTGTAAAACAAGAGTTTAATGATAAAATTGAAACTTCTCCATATTTACAATCAAGTGATTATGAATATTTAATTAAGATTATGGATGCACATATGAAATCTTTGCAACAAAAATAAAAATATGCTAAAATAAGTTTAATAAATATAAAAATAAATTATAAAAATAAATTATGAAAATAAAGTTTATAGAAAATATATTTGAAAAACATAAAAAAAATAAACATAAGAAAAAGATGTATTATGTAATGAGTGATATGAAATTTTTACTTATTACTGTTGCAGTTGTGCTTATTTGGAGAGGAGTATGGAATTTCACTGACCATTATTTTTTGAATGATTATTATATCTTATCAAATTTATTGTCTATTCTTATTTGAGTATCAATAATAATAGTTTTTAAATTATTTTATGATGAATATGAAGATATAAAATTTTAAAAGAGTTTCAATTGAAACTCTTTTATTTTGTTAATTCTTTGTATTTTAACCACAATATAGCATCAAGATGTATCTCAGGAATATTAAGTTTTATAGATAAATCTCTATAAAACTTTTTTATATCTGTATAATCTTCTTTGTAAATATCAAAAATCTTTTCTAATCTGGAATCAATAGGAATTGTAATTTGATTTATTATATTTATTTGAGTATCTAAATTTGATATTCTTTTTCAGTATAGTATCATCTTTATAGCAAAAACTATCGTTTTTGCATCTTTTTTTTGTTTCATAGCATTTGCTAACTCATCTCTTAAAATTGCTAGATTATCTAAATAATTATCAAGATTAGGAATAAATTGTTCTAAAAATAGTTCAATTTTAGTAATTCTAATTAGTTTCATATTTAAAAGTCTTTTATTTCATTTTGATTTTGGTAAAAAGTCTTTGAAAAATTTACAAATATTATTTGTATCATATTGTTTATTGCAAAAATATTTATCAGCACATATACTAAATTCTTCCCAATACTTTTCTCCTGTACTTGATAGTTGGTATGCAAGTAGCGAATTTACTAAGATTAATGAGAAAAATTGTTTTTTATCATTAATCTTACTATAAAGATTTTCAAGTGCCTTATATTGAGGATCATTGTTTTCTAAGCTTATTGTATCATCAATTGTATATTCTTTTAATTTGTTATAAAGTTTAATCATATTATTTTATTATAATTTTCTTACAGTATAATTTAATAATTATAAAAATAAAGAAAAATATTAAATTAACTTGACTTTCATATAAAAATATTTATATATTTATTATTATTATTTAAGTTTATTATATGAAATTAAATCCTAATTGACATGTAAATTTTTTGGAAACATACTGAGATATACCAGTAAGTTCATTAAAAAAGAATGATAACCCACTAGATAGATTAAAGTGAGTTAATTCATGTTTTGTAGATTGAGTTGTTGCTGATGAGTTTGTTGAACCATGATTGGTTAGTTTTAATGGAAGTGAATTTTCTACTTTAACTCAAAAAGATATTGATAAAAAATTGGACTGAGTTAGATCAATGTTTTCAGATAATACTGAAAAAGTAATAGGTAATAATGCAAACTTATTATAAAATAAAAGACCCGATAGGGTCTTTTATTTTTTGTAATTCATAACTACAGTTTTTAGTTCCTTTGTTCTTTTTTCCGTTAATAGTTTTGCTAATTCATTTTTCAATGCTTCTTTAGTTTTATCTCATATCTTTCATGCTCCAGGATCACTAGCTTTTGTTACAAGTTTTTTATCTATTTGGAATTTTACGATACTTTCTTTTGTCTTATCTCAATATATTGCAGTGTCTTTTCATTCAAAGTATCATAGAGTACTTAATACTTTTTGTAATTCTCTTACATTTTGAGAAGTTTCTCAAACTTTTGGAGATCAAATTTTATCAGTGTGAGTTTTTGCTTCTTTTAATGCAACAACTTTAATTTCTTCGATTTTTTTTCTATTTCTTTCATCTTGTTCTTTTTTTGCTAAAAGATTAGAATAGTCTTTTTTTAAACTTTCTCTAGTCTTAGGTCAAAAGTATCATGCTCAAGTCTCATTCTTACTTCAAATAATTTTTTTATCTAACTGATAATTTAAAACTACTTTTTGTATATCACCATAGTTTCAGTTAATTTCTCAGTTGTACAAAGCTAGTTCTTTCAATTTTTTTTGTAATAATTTTACATCATCTTTAGTTGATTCAGGTGAAACATATGTAGTAAATATATCTTTAGAAATTGAAACTGTTTCATTTTTTAAAACATTTTTTGTATCTGTTTTTACTATTTTTTTATTTTTACTTACAATTTCACTTTCTTTATTAGATATTTTACTTCTAGTTTTAGCTCCCCAATATCATGCTCCATATTCATTTCTGGATTTAATTATTCAATTTTCTATTTGGAAATCAATTAGTACTTTTTTTACTTCACTATTATATGTTCAATCAATTTTTCATTTGTATAATCATATTTCACTTAGTTTTGTTTGAAGTTTTTTAACCTTATCACTACTTGAATCAGGTCAAATATTTGTTTTATATATATTATCAACACTTCAATAATTTGTTGCTGTATAATTTACTCAAACATTGCTTGTAGATGTTATTGTTTGTTGTCACATTTCAACAACTTTTCATTTTACTCTTCTTTTTCACCAAGATAATGCTTTTTTTAGTCATTCATCTCAAGTTCCCATCCAAACATCAATTCTATCTACATCATATCATCTTTCTCAAGCTTCTACAATTGCTCATCATCTATCTGCAATTATTCATGTACCAATTCATTCTAGATAAATCTTTGTTCAAAAAGGATATTTAGCAGGTCAAGCAAGCATTCAATTAAATACTTCTAGTCATGATGCTCATCTAATTCATCTTCAATTAAGTTTTATTTCATCCTCATAGTTTCACTTTAAATAATATTGTTGATCTGGCAAAGGAGAATAGTATGCAGTAACAATAAATGTTTTCATTTCATCAGCACTAACTTTTAGAAATAAACTACCAAAGCAGGAAAAAACCAATAGTGCTGTAAGTATACGAGTAACCAATTTAAAATTGTTAAGATATAAATATAAAAATTAAAAGTTACAAGAGAGAACTATTTATGTTATGTTTCTCTTCCAATTAATCTTTATTTGTCACATTTACTTAAAAATATTAACATATATAACTTTTTAAGTCAATAATGGACATAATAATGCCCTTTACTATGTTATAATATCATTTCTAAGTATTCAAGTTTTGTTTTTGTTTTTTTATCTAAAGATTCTTTATTTTTAAGAACTTTAATTCTACTCAGTATTTTTTGTATATTTATGCTATATTTTTCTCAAAGTCTCATTTTAGCTTTTGAAACCTGTTTTAACAATTTTTCTTTTTTATCTTTTGTTATTATATTTTCTTTTTTTTCTAAATTTAATTTGTTTATTGTCTTAGGTCAAAAATATCATGCATCCTCATCATTTTCTGATAGGATAATTCATTTTTGTAGTTGATATTTTATTATTATTCCTTTTATATTGTTATATATTCAATCTATTTCACCATTATAATATCATAATCATTTAAAGATTTCTTGCACTTTTTTTACATCATCTCATTCTGATTCTGGAGTAAGTCTCAAATTACTTGGTATATATGTAATATCTAAACTACTAGTTCAAAAATTTAAATTTACTTCAGTTGTATTTTCAACTATATATCATGTCATTTTTTTTGATCACCATTTAATTGCTCTTTCAAGTCATTCATCTCAAAATCACATCCAAATATCAATTCTAGTATGAGTATCATCTATTAGAGATCATCATCTATCTTCCACAACTCAGACACCATATCATTCGATATATATTTTTGTTCAAAAAGCATATTTTTTTGGTGCTGCAATTGCTCACATAAAAACATTTTTTCAAGATGCCATTCAAATACCTTCACCATTTAATGCTATTTCTTTTTCATAACTTCAAGTTATGTATTTCTTTTGATTAGGGAGAGGGGAATAATATCACGTAATAAGAAGGTCTACTTTTTCAATAGCCTTAATATTATTGTTTACAAGATATGAATTTGTTTGAATTGTTTCTCAAGAACTTGAGCTTACTTGTGAAAAAGTTATTAGGAATGTTATTCCAATAAAAATAACTTTTTTGATCAGTCGATATAACATAGTAGATAATCAGTAATTAGCAATTAATAATTAATAATTTTAGAAGTTTAGTTAATACTTATAAATTGTTTAATTATGTTTACTTAATCGTAACTATTGATTATTTAGTATAGTTAAAAAATAAATGTTACAAGACGATATTATAATTATAAAAATAATATTTCAAGTTTTTTAGTATTGACAATTATTTTTTAATACAGATGATACAATAACTTTATTGAATTTAAGAATCAACTTCTTCTTGAATAATTGAGGCTTTTTTAAGTAAATCATTGTTTTTGATTCTATTTTTAGGTATCTTACATAATTCAACATCTTCTTCACTTTTTTCTGTAACAGAAAACTTTTTTATATATTTTATTATTTCTTTTTCTATTTTTCTATTTAGTTCACTAGATCATAACCAATAAAATGTTACTTTTATCTTATCTGAATCAGTATGTTCATATTTTGTTTTAAATGTATCGACACTATATGGATTTAGAGTATTAAGCTTTTCTTTTAAAAACTTTCAAAAAATATTTTTCTTAATACTATCCATTATTTCAAATAAATCTTTTTCTCAATTTAGAGATAGAATAATATTGAATATATTTTCTTTTAATAAAGAGTTTTTTGCAAGTGTTACTTTTTCTTTTATTAAATCAATATTTGGTATATTTATTAATTCGTTTTCTAGTACTCAATAATCATTAACTCTTTTTATTATTGTGCTTAATGGACTCATCTTGATGATTTTTCATTTTTCAGTTCATATTTTAATTACATCTCATATCTTAAAGTTCCTAAATAGTATTATACTTGCAACAAATGATGATATTACTTGTGCATTGATAAATATTAATGATCAAGATATAAAAATCAAAAGAGCATATAATTCTGGAAATAAGTAAAATATAAAGCCGATAAAAAATATTATTATTACTATTCAATATATTAAATTAAAGTATTCTCAAAAGTTTTCATGTTTTTTTATAAATTTGTCATCTCTTAAAAGTAATATTTTTACTATATATAATATAATGAATAAAATTATACATATAAAAAGTGTAATAAGCTTTTTTTCTTTATTTTTTAATATAGATGTTTCTTTTTCTTTTTTGTTATCAACATATGTTTCAAGTAGTTTTTTGTATTTTACTTCAAGTATATTGTATCAAGCTATACTTCATTGTAAATCATCTATCAATTCTTCTTTGAATTCTAATTCTTTTTGTAATAGAGCATTATTTTTTTCTATATCTTCTAGTTCTTTGCTTATTTCTCTGACTTTTTTTCATTCTTTAAGAATGTTAATATTTTTATTATTCTCTTCGATATTTTTTTGTAAAGCCTTTAGATTTGTTTGGATTTCTGTCAATTGAGATTGATTTAATTCTTTTTTTATTTCAAGTTCACTTAAAACGGTTTCTATTGCTTCAATATTTTTTTCATCATCTGTTTTTCATAAAAGTTTATCAAATTCTTTATTTTTGATATCATTAGCCTTATCTACAATTGTTTTATTACTATCATCACTTGTTTTTGCTGAATCTAGTTCAACTCAATCTTTTTTTAGTTCTTCTTCTAGGTTTATATCTTTATCCGGCTTAGTATTATTAGTATTATTATCAATAACTAATTCTGTCGAAGTTACTTTTTCTAGACTATTATTATTAAATTCTGTTATATATGTATTTCAAGTCTCAGCATTTGAAATAATTATACTAAAAAATAGTAGTGCTGAAATATAAATTAGTTTAATGTATAATTTCATAAATTAATGTTTATTAATATTTAGAGTTATCATATCTTTTATATATTAACATATAAATATAATAAATGTCAAGAAAATATATCATTTTATTTAAATTAAATTTGCTTTTTTTATGTTTTTTTATAAAATTCAATGCGAAATAGTATTGGTAATTACCAAAATTATTAATTATTAATTATTAATTGTAAGTTAAATATGACATTTGCACCTACAAAAAAGAAATCTAAATCTCAAACAAAAGAGAGAACAAGTGCTTGGATTAAAAGAACAGCTTTGAAATTAGAAAATACAACTTCTTTAAATAAAGAATGAAATGGGTTATCTCATTTTGCTGATATTGAATGAAAATACAAAGGAAGACAAGTTGTTGCGGTTAAAACAAAATCTAAAAAAGTAACTAGAATATAAGAAAATAATAAATGTATTTTATGTAGAAATGTAGAAATGTTAACATTTTTTATTATCATTTCTACTTTTTTTTCTTTAGAAAACTTTTTGTTATTATTTTTTTATTTATTTTAATTTTATGGCTCAAATTTCAAGAAAATTGACTAGAAAATTTTTATTTCAAAAATTATTTGTATTAGGATTTTCAAATGTTTCAGATGATAATTTTTTTGAATTTTTTTATTATGATGATAAAAATTTAGAACTAGATAAGGATTATTTTTCTGAGATGCAAAGTATTATCTTAGATAAAGAACCTATATTTATAACTTTTATTGAGAGATATGCCCCAAAGTTTAAGATAGAAAATATGAGTTTACTTTATGTATTGCCTGTTTATATTGCATTAGCAGAGATGTTTTTTCTCAAAGAGGAAATACCAGTTAAAGTTTCTATAAATGAAGCAGTAGAGTTAGCAAAAATCTATTCTGATGATCCTGTAAAAAAAATTGTTAATGGTATACTTAACAATGTTATGAATGACTATGAAAAACTTGTTTTAGAACTACCTTCAATTAATCCTGAAAATTCTTTTTCTTTTTTTAAAAAGTAAACTTAGTATTTAATATAATAGTTATGGTATTAACAAGAGAAATTACCCATAATAAAGAAATTATTGAAAAAGTATCATTGCTTTTATGAAAATTAAATATAAACTATATTAATATTGATAATTATATCAGGTCTTTTGTTCATAGATCAATTGTGAATGAAAGACCTGATTTTGCCCCTGAACATAATGAGAGATTAGAGTTTTTATGAGATGCTGTTTTAGAACTTGTTATAACTGATAATTTATACAATGATTTTAAAGAAAAAAATGAATGAGAGTTAACAGATATAAGAAGTGCATTAGTAAGAGGAAAAAACTTAGCAACTATATCAAAGAAACTGGATTTTAGTGAATATCTATTTTTGTGAAAATGAGAAGAACTTGGTTGATGAAGGTCAAGTGATTACTTACTTGCAAATACTCTAGAAGCTTTTATTTGAGCTATTTATCTAGATTTATGAATAGATGAAGCAAAAGTTTTTATAAATAACTATATTTATTCTACTTTAACATGAATTTTAGAAAGTAATAATTATAAGGATTTTAAATCATTAATCCAAGAGTATTCACAAGCCGAGTTTGATATAACACCTACATATGAAGTTTTGTTAGAAGAATGACCTGATCATGATAAAAATTTTAAAGTTTGAGTTTTTATATGAGAAAGTCTTATTTGAACATGATTTTGATCAAGCAAGAAAAAAGCACAAGAAGATGCTGCTAAAAATGCTTATGAAAACAAAGATAAGTGGAAGATTAAATTATAATTATATTTTATGATTGATACTATTTTTTTAGCAATATTAATATTTTTTGAACTATTGTTATATGTCATTTTTATTGATGTTATACTATCATGGTTAATATTGTTTTGACTTAAATTTAGACCTAAGTTTATATCAGACATCATTGATCCAATCTACAACTTCATAAAAAAAATTATCCCAACAACTTTTTGACCACTTGATTTGACTCCTATTATAGTTATTATCATTTTAATGTTTTTAAGATGACTTATAATCACTTATAATCCTTCTGTAATCGAGAGTTTAAAGTCATTTTGATTATAATTCAATTATATTTCTACAACCAACATTTTTATGGAAAAACAAGTTGATTATAAATTATTCTTTGTAGTTATATTACTAGTTATTTTTTGAATGATAATGATTAGTTCAGTTTCTGTCTATTCTTCATTTAAAGTTACTAGTAGTATGGTAAAAAAATGATTATTACTTGAACCATATAATTATTTTTATGTTATTAGAAATATCTCTCATGTAATAATCTCATTAGTCGTATTATGAATAATTGTAAAAGTTCCATACACTCTTTTTGAAAAACATGCAAGATATATTTTTTATTGAAGTTTGTCATTACTAGTTATAGTACTTTTAATGTGAATGACATTAAAATGAGCTAAATGATGGATTGCAATACCATGAATCCCATTTACTATTCAACCAACAGAATTCTTAAAGATATGATTTATTGTATATCTTGCTTATTATTTTAAAAAGTTTAAGCATTCATTACATACTTTTGAAAATGGTTTTTTACCATTTATATTTATACTTTGATTTGTAGTTTTGTTAGTTGCTCTTCAACCTGATTTTTGAACAATTATGCTTATAGCTCCAGTTGCAACAATGATGTTTTTTACTGCAGGAGCAAATGTAAAATATATATTATCTTTAGCTATAGGGTGATTGTTACTAATAACCTTTGTATATGCTATTTGAGATTATGATAAAGAAACTTGAAAGAACCTAAATTCATTAGGTTATATAACACAAAGAATAGATAATTTTTTAAGTAATGAAAAAAATGCTATAGAAGATAAAACAATAAATTACCAAACTGAGCAAGCCATAATTGCAATATGAAGTTGATGATTTGGTTGACTTTGATTTTGAAAATCAATTCAAAAATTTGGTTATTTGCCTGAGGTTCAATGAGACTTTATATTCTCAGTAATAGTTGAAGAACTTTGATTTTTTGGTGCTTTTATCCTTGTTTCTATGTATTTATTTATTTGATATAGAGGTATGTATATTGCACTTAGATCAACAGATTTATTTGCAAAATATTTAGTTATATGAATGACTTCTCGGTTCTTGATGCAAGCCTTTATAAATATATGAGTAAATATCAATATAGTACCTCTAACTTGAATTACATTGCCATTTATAAGTTATGGATGATCAAGTCTACTTACATGTATGATATGACTTGCAATGATACTAAATGTATCAAGATATATTGATCACAGAGAAGCTAAATCAAAATTTTTTGCCAGATGAAGTAGATTTATGAACTTCTTGAAAAAGGATAATAATTAATTTTTGTTATATGGACGAACAAGAAAACCTTACTCCTGCGATGAGACAATACAAAGAAATCAAAGATAAGTATCCTGATGCTGTCTTGTTTTTTAGGATGTGAGATTTTTATGAGATGTTTGGGGAAGATGCTATGATTGCCCATAATGTACTTGGGATAGCCATCACTTCCAGAAATAAAAATGCTAAAAATCCTGATTTACTAGCTTGAATTCCATATCATGCAAAAGAAAAATACCTACCAAAACTAATTGAAGCTGGGTACAAGGTAGCAATTGCGGAACAAGTATCAGACCCAAAACTTAAGTGAATTGTGCAAAGGGAAGTTTCAAGAGTTATTACACCAGCTACATTGTATCTTGAATGAGAAGAGTATGCTAAAGAAAACATATCAAATTATATAATTTCTATCGTCTATGATGATGTTAGATATGGTTTGAGTATTCTTGATTTATCTACAAATAAATGGCTTACAAGCGAGTTTGATAGCTTTGAAAAACTTTCTCTTCAGATTTACAAGATCTCTCCAAAAGAAGTAGTTCTAGAAAAAAAACTATTTTGAGATGATTCTATCAAAGATTTATTAAGTAAAAAATATTCACTCAATGTCTATTATTTTGAATGAGAGTGAGACAATAAGCAAATGCTTCTAAATCACTTTTGAGTTAAGACACTTGCTTGATTTGGAATAGAGTGAAAAAGTATGGCAATAAAAGCTAGTTCACTACTTTTACAATACCTAGAATTAAACCAAAAATCAAGTTTAGATTTCCTACAATCTATATCATATGAAACATTTTCAGAATACCTTGACCTAGATGAATCAACAATCAGAAATCTAGACCTTATCTACAACTTCGCAACCAAATCCTACAAGGTAGGGACTCTATTTTGAGCCCTAGATGATACAAAAACGGCCATGGGAACGAGATTTCTCAGAGAAGCTATACTTAAGCCTCTACAAAAAAAAGACGAAATTGACGGCAGATTAGATATGATTGATGAATTTCTAAAGGCTCCAGTTCTCCTTGATAAGGTACAAAATCACCTAAAATATGTCTCAGACCTTGATGCAATCCTAAACAGACTAGCACTAAACAGAAGCTGACCAAAAGACCTACTAAATCTCAAAAAATCTCTTGTAGAAATCATGGAAGTGTTTAAACTCATTGAAAAAGAGTGAAGTGAAAAACTAAAAAAATTAATAATGAATAAATAATTATTTATATTGATTTTATATATTTAATTAATAAAATGACAAATATATGTATTAATAAATAAGTTTATGAAAATTATAATTAAAAATATTTGAAATATAAAAGATGCAACTGTTAATCTTGATTGATTAACTGTTGTTGCATGAAATAATGATTCTTGAAAATCAACAGTTAGTAAAATAGTTTTTTCTGTTATTAAAGCCTTTCAAAGATATAAAGAAGATTTTGAATATACAAAAGAGAAAATTTTAGAAAATGAAATAGAAAGATTATACATAAATTTAAGAAACTTTTTATTACATGAAAAAAAATGAAATAGTGAAATAAAATCAAATGATTTATTAAAAAAAGAGTTTTATCCACCTGTTTTTATGAATGAACTTACTTCATTTTGATGAGTTGATTTTTTTAATATTAAAAGACAATTAATAAAAGATTTATTATTATGAAAAGAATCAGAAGACTATTTATTAAGTAAAATTGATAAAATTAAAGAATTATTTCTAAAAGATGAGAAAAGAGATGATTTAATAAAAAAAGCATTGGAAAATATATTAAAAAGTGAATTTGAAAATGAACTAAATAATGATAATTTATGAAAAAAATGAATTATTGAATTAAAAGATTGAATAATTTTACTTTTCCAAATTAATATTGAAAATAATAAAATATCCAACATTATTGTTCATGATGAAATTTTTAAAATTAAAGACACAACTTTTATAGATACTCCTATAATTTTAAACCTATATAATTATTTGAATAGAAATATATCATATCCTTGAAGAAATAAAGAATTACAATTTCATATAAAAGATCTATTTTCTAAAATAGGAAATTCAAAGTTTGAAAAAGAAAGACAAAATTGATTTTGGAAAAAAGTAAAAGAAGTAGTGTGAGGAACATTTGAGATTGTACAAAAATGAATTTATTGAGATTATTTAACTTTCTTGTCTGGTTGAAAAAAAATAGATCCAATTAACACGGCAACTTGAATTAAGTCATTTTGAATATTAGATTTGCTTGATAGATCACATTGTTTAGATGATTTAAATTTATTAATTTTAGATGAGCCTGAAGTTCATTTGCATCCAGAATGGCAAGTTAAGTATGCAGAATTAATAGTTTGACTTATTAAAGAAAGATGATTAACTGTTTTAATTACTTCTCATAGTCCTTATTTAATTGAATGATTAAATATGTTTTCTAAGGATTATAATATAAAAGACAAATTTAACTTATATTTAACTAGTGAAAAATCTTGAGGATATATTATTGAAGATAAAACAAATAATTCATGAGAAGTATTTGAAAAACTTTCTGCTCCATTTGAAAAATTAGTTTGGTGATAAAATAAATATGATATCAAATAAAATAAAAAAATATTTTGAAAATATATTAGTAGTTGATGAAGTAGAAGTTTGAACTTTTCCTCAAGCTAAAATTGAAAACTTTTCTAGTTGTACTTTTACTTGATTTAACTTTGATATGATAACAGATTTGGTTTATTGTAAATATTACAGAAAAAAACCAAAAAGTTGTGATGTATTAAAATTATTTGATAAAAGAATTGACTTTATTGAAATTAAAACATTAGATATAACAGAAGTAAGAACTTTTTGAAGTAAGATATGAAAAGAATATAAACTAATAAAAAAACTCGAAGCATCTTATGAATTAATCAAAAAAATCATTGAAAACGAAAAAGAATTTGATAATATAAATGATTTAGATTTATTAGTAAAAATACAAAAATTATTTTGTGTCGCAATATATTTTAAATTTAATTTAGATAAAGATAATTGAGAACAATTTGCTATAACACAAAGATGTAATATTTTTAAAAAACATTTATCTGCTTATTTTATTGCTAACCCACTTCCATATTGAGAAAATTTTATTGATGAGCCTAATTTATTGTCAGTAAACTCTATTTGAAGTAATATTGAAACTATTGATGGTTTTTATAAAAGGTTATAGCACTAATAGTTAATTAAAATTCATGAATTATTAAAAATAATTATTTTTATGCTCTACCTATTCACCTGAAACAATGAATACCTTGTAAAAGAAGAACTTAAAAAATGGAAAACCAAATTTTCCAGTAAGTTTGGTGAGTTCAATTTGACTCATATCCAAAACATAGAAGAGTTAGACAAAAATGCACTTAGTGAAAATCTGCTTTCTGCTAGTTTTTTTAGTGAGAAAAAATTAGTATTGATTGATAATTTAGAGAAAATAGAAAAAGATGAGAGTAAAAAAGAGTTTTTGATTTCTATTCTAGATAAAATTCCTGAATCAAATATAATAGTCTTGTCTTCAAATAGCTTACAAGAAAGAAGCTTGCTATATAAGAAGTGTCTTGAAGTCTGAGAAGTTAAGAGATTTGATATAAAAAATACTTACGAAACAAAACTATTTATAGAGAAAAAATACAATTCTAAATTAAATCCAAAAGCAATTGATAGGATTATTGCTTACAAATCAAACAACTTATCAAAAATAGTTAATGAACTAGATAAATTATTTATTACAAAAACATTTATTGAAGAAGCAGATATAGTTGAGCTTATTACTCCAGAATTTGAAGAAACAGTATTTATATTTGTTGATAAAGTGCTAAACAAAGACCAAAAAAGCTTTTTTAAAGACCTTGATATAATCCTTGAAAACACCGATATCTATGCATTTTACAATATGTTTCTATGAAATTTAAGAAACTTTGTTTACATAGCATTTTTCAAACATCTTTGATACAAAAGTGCCGATATAACTCGTGAATTATCTCTATGAAACAGAGGATTTTTAACAGACAAAAAATTTAAATTAACTTACAATGAGTTATTTACTCTATACGAAAAACTTATTGATTTTGATAAAAATATGAAGTTTTGAAAACTGATCTGAAGCACAAAAGATGATTTAAAATATGAATTGCAAAAGATTTTGTTTTAGAGTTGTCATTCCGTGCCTGACACGGAATCTATGAACTCACTAAACTTATTTATCAATATAAATGGAAACAAAACATATTTGTTTCATAATTTGAATTGATTTAGTTTTACCTTGCTAGAGATCCCCGGGTCTAGCCCGAGGATGACAGAATAGGATGTAGGAATGACAATTTAAGCATCAAAAGTTATCTCCCCAGGAATCACTCCTAAAAACTCTCTAAAATCACTTTTAATCATATCTATTACGGCTTCTACTTCTTGTAAACTTTCAACTGTCACAAGTCTCTTTCTGTATGCTTTTACTCATGGAAAATTACTTAGATAACAAACTAAATGTTTTCTTATCTCAAGTGATCATTTTCTTTCTCATTTTGTTTCCATTAGTTTACTTGCATGAAATTGCATTATCTCAAGGATTTCTCATAGTGTAGGGAAATACTGTCAATTTATAAATTTTCAAGGTAATACTGACTCTTGCTCTTTCATAAAACACCAAGGATTTCAAAAAGTTGCTCTTCCTATCATAAATCAATCCAAATCTCTTACTTTTTTCATTCCATCTTCATAGTTTTTTATATCACCGTTACAAATTAACGGTATTTTTATATTATTTTTGAGTTCATAAATTGGATCCAGGTTAGCAAATCAAGTATAAGCTTGTTTAGTGGTTCTACCGTGAACTGTAATTAAACTTGCTCATGCATTTTCAAGTCATTTTGCAAATCTAATCAAGTTTTCTTCTCACTCAAATCCAAGTCTTGTTTTTACACTTATGGGTAACTTTGTAGCTTTATTAAGCTCATCTACTATCCTGTATGCTATCTCTTCATTTATCATAAGCCCTGATCAGTGTCAGCTTTTTACTACTTTTTTTGCAGGACATCACATATTTACATCTATTCAAGCAATGTTATATCTTTCAATTATCTTTGCTGCTTTTGCAAAGTTTTCAGGATCTTTTCAAAAAATCTGCACAATTAATGGTTCTTCAATCTCACTATGAGGAAGTACTTGGTTAGCAAGTAATTTAGAATGTACAAGTCAATCAGCACTATAAAACTCAGTAACACACATGATATGTGGAGCAACTTTTTTCATTGTTTGCCTGTATGCACTATCTCCATATCAGTCCATAGGGGCTAAAAAACATAGTTTTCACTTTTCGGCAATTTGTTTTTCCCAGAAATCTTTCATTAAAATATTTTGTAAGTAAAAATTTGCTAGATTTTATCTAAAAAATAAAAAATGTAAAATATACTTCTAGCTTTACAAATAAAATATTTAGATAGAATATATTTGATAATTGTTACTTATAATTTCTATGAAAAAATACTTTATACAGACATTTTGATGTGCTATGAACTCTGCTGATAGTGAAAAGATTAATATGCTTTTACTACAATCAGGTTTTACAAAAGTATCTGATCATGCTGAAGCTGATTTGATTATTTTAAATACATGTAGTGTAAGAAAAAAATGAGAAGATAGAGTTTTTAGCATAGTTAAAGATATAATCAAAGAAAGAAAAAGACTTATAAAAGAAAAAGTACTACCAAAAGACAGTATTCCTATATTTGGAATTACTTGATGTATGGTAAGAAAAACATGATTAAATTCTAAATATCTAAGTGAGAAAAAAGAAAGAGAAAGGGCTAGAAAAATAGAATTATTACAAGACGAAAAAGGTATTTTCAACAACGATGACAAACTATTCCCTCGTCTAGAAGCACTTGATTTTACTTTGAGAATAGAAGAAATAAAATATTTACTTTTTATTCTGTCACACATCTTTGATGAAAAAATCTGACAAGATGATAAATTTGATGATTATCTAAAGATGAAACAATTGAGAGATAATCCTGCACTTGCATCAATTGTAGTTCAAACTGGGTGTGATAACTTCTGTACTTATTGTATTGTGCCATATACAAGAGGAAAAGAATTTAGTAGAAAACCTGCTGATATAATCACAGACTGTAAAGAATCAATCAAAAACTGAGCCAAAGAAATCACACTTTTATGACAAAATGTAAACAGCTATTGAAAACAGTTTATAGACTCAAAATTATGGAATGCTGAAAAAAGTAAGTGGAATGATAATATAGGAAAATCTCCTTTTAGACAATTACTAGACGATATAGATAGTCTTGATTGAATTGATAGAATTAGATTCACTTCAAGTAATCCTCATGATATGACACAAGATATATTAGATTCACATTTTGAATTAAATCATATGTGTAATTATCTACATTTTGCTTTGCAATCAGGTAATGATCAGATACTTAAAAAGATGAATAGAAAACATACATATGCTGATTTTAAAAAGCAAGTAGAATATTTAAGAAGCAAAGATCCATTTTTTTCTATTTCAACAGATCTAATTGTATGATTTAGTGGCGAAACAGATGAGATGTTTAATGATACCCTAAAAACTTTTGAAGAGTGTCAGTTTGACTTTGCATACATTGCTAGATATTCAGTTAGACCAGGAACAATTGCTGCAAAAATATACCCAGATGATGTACCTGATTATATAAAAGCTGAGAGATGGCATAAATTAAATAATGCTTTAATGAAATCACTAACTCAAAGAAATTTACTTATGATCGGTAAGGAAGACGAAGTACTAATATACTGAGAAACAGAAAATCAATTTTTTGGTAGAACTAGAAATTTCAAAGAAGTATTCTTTGAAAAAGACAAAAAATGCAAGGTCGGAGACCTTGTAAAAGTAAAAATCGATGAGATTGATAAGTGGGTGTTGAAGGGGAAAATAGTCTAAATTATATTTTTTTATCAAACTTTTCTTTCATATTATTCAATCTTGCAGATCATACAATTGAACTTAATGCATTAACATTTTCTAAAAATCTTTCTTTTTCTTTTTTTTCATTAGGTTCTAAAAATTTTATTCAATAAAGAGTTTTTCAGCTTTTAGTTTTTTCTATCCTAAGCACTTGTCAATTTATTTTAAAACTTCTTGTTCATATTCTAAATGAAAGGTTTATTGTATCAAATAATTGATGTTTATCATTATTTGTTTTTAAAAGCATTCATCATTTGCTTATATCTAAAATATTTCAATTTAAAATTTTTCTATTACTTATGTTTTCTGTATGAACTAGAATTATATTATTTGTTATTCAAAGCAATTGTTCAGCACTAGCTCTAGTATGTTCTCTTCTATCATCAACTTCTTCTGAAGTAGATGCATCGATTCCTTCCTTTAATTCAGGAAATAGTCAAGTTAAATAGCTCATATCAATTCAGTCTCAATTATCTTTTCAGTTTATTCCCATGTTATTTAATTAATTGTTAATTGTTATAAATTATACTTAAATATATTAAATGTCAAGTATAATTTATTTTGAAATATTTACAAATTTTTTTAATGTATAGTATTGTTAATAATTTTTGTTAATCTTTGTATAGAGCTTCAATCATCTGTTTTAAATTTTATTCAGTATGAATTATTGCTAATAATTCTTACTATTTGTCATTTAATGTATAAAGCTTTATCTTTTAAAACAAAAGATAAGTCTAATTCATCTCATATATTCAAATTATTTTTTGTATCTATTTTTAATTGAATTCATGATGTACTTATATTGTTTATAATAACATCACGAACCAATTTCTGTGTTTTTGAAACAGTCGTTACACACTTATGTTTTTCTCTTCTTTCAATTTGATTAGGATTTATTCTAACTCATTCTCTTCTTTCTGCTAAGTCTGGTAATTTTCTTCAAACATACAATTTTCAATATTTTTGTCTAAAGTTCTCTGGAGTTAACTCAATGTATCATCTGGGATCATGTTTGTTATTTACTTTTAACAAATGTCATTTATTTGATCAATCCATCTATATTTATTTAATTATAAAAACTCGTATATTTTAATTAAAACACACAAAAGTCAAGCTAAAATTTATTTTTCATAATTATTTTACAAAATACTTTTTACTTATAAAATACTCGTAATTTAATTTTTTATTTATGCTTGTTTTAGTTTGTCCATTTGCAAAAAGCTTTGATGATATCTGATTTACTTATCTTGTCCCAATAGAGTTGGAAAACTATATAAAAAAAGGGATAGTAGTTGATGTACCTATGCAATCTCAGATATTATCTGGAGTTGTTTTAGATATACAAGATGAATCAAGTCTAAACTTTGATATAGATAAATTAAAGCCTATTGTATGAATCAAATATGAAACTCCACTACTTTTTAATAAAGAGTTAAAAATCATTAATTGGATTTCAAAATACTATTTTTGCAAGATTCATTCTTCTCTAAATTTATTTTTTCCAAGAAATTTAAAAGAAAAAATAGAAAAAATAAAACTTGATTTAACTTCAAAAAAAGATTACAAATACACTTTTAATTATGAAAAAAATCTTACAAAATCCCAAGAAGAAGTATTAGATAAGATTGATAAAACAAATAAAAAAATTATATTTTACTGAGTAACTTGATCGGGTAAAACTGAAGTTTATATAAACTTGGTAAAAAAGTATCTTGATAAACAAAAGCAATGCTTAATTTTAGTACCTGAGATTATCCTAAATAACCAAGTATTTGATAGATTTAAAGAGATTTTTTGAGATGATGTAATTATGATCAATTCTTCAATTACTGAAACATCAAAGTATAAAAATCGGATTGATATATACAATAATAAAGCTAAAATAATTATATGAACTCGTTCTAGTTTGTATTATCCATACAAGGATTTATGACTTATAATAGTTGATGAAGAGCATGATTTAAGTTATAAATCAGACTCAACTCCAAAGATTGATACAAGAGAAGTTATAAACAAGATGTCAGAATTAACAGATATAAAAGTGATATTTGCTTCTGGAACTCCAAGTATAAAAACTATTTACAGTTGATTGAACTGAAATTTTACTTTAATAAATTTGTTAGATGAATATAAAAATTAATAAAAATATAAAAAATATTTTTTCTGTTTTTTCACACAATAATCGGTTTGCAAGAGTATTGAGAACTTCCACATCTGTATTACCTATTTCAAAGCAAAGATACTGAAAATGTAATAATTGTTGAGCTTGTTGCATGTTGCCTAAGAGATGTAAATTTTTAGAAGTCAGTATGCAATGAAAATTTTATTGTAGGATTTATAAATTAAGACCATTAAACTGTAGAAAATATCCAAGAACAGATTTTGAATTTATTACAAAAGATATATGTACTTTCAAATTTAAAGATTAATTTTTGCTTTTTACATAGTTTTATCTAAAATAATAGTGTATTTTAATTTTTAATTTATAAAATATGAAAATAATTGATGATTTCAAAGCATTTGCTATGAGAGGTAATGTTATAGATTTAGCTGTTTGAGTTGTTATCTGAGCATCTTTTTGAAAAATAGTATCTTCTTTGGTTGCTGATATCATCACTCCATGAGTTGGTATAATTGTTTGATGATTAGATTTTACTAAACTATGATATACGATGAAAAATATAAAATGAGAAGAAGTTACTATTGCATATGGTAATTTTCTTCAAACTATGTTTGATTTCTTGATTATAGCATTTGCTATCTTTATGTTTGTTAAAGTGATAAACAAAGCACAAGAAAAGGTTATCAAAAAACAAAAAGAAGATGCAAAAAAAGAAGAAGCAAAGAAATCAGATGATGTTGTGTTACTTGAAGAAATCAGAGATTTACTTGCATGAAATAAAAAAACACAGACAGTAAAACCTATAGAAGTAAAAAAAGAAGTTATTAAACCAATTGAAATAAAAGCTGCTCCAGTAAAATCTGTAGCTAAAAAAACTCCAGTAAAAGTTATTGCAAAACCAGCAGTAAAGAAAACTACAACAAAAGCAAAAACACCTAAAAAATAATTAATTTTTTTAAGCTAACATAACAACTTTCTCTTATGGAAAAGATTTACATTGTAGAAGACAATTTTTGAATACTTAAATCACTAGAATTGTATCTAAAGAATTCTTGATACGAAGTATTTATACAAGATACTTGACTTAATGCTATTGAAAATATATTGGAAACTAATCCAAACTTAGTTGTTCTTGATATCAATTTGCCTTGAAAAAATTGAATTGATATTTGTAAAGAATTGAGAAAAACTGTAAATATACCAATTATTATGTTAACTGCTAGAAATACTGAAATTGATAAGCTTGAAGCATTTAATAGTTGAGCAGATGACTATATGGCAAAACCGTTTTCTCCAAAAGAGCTGTTAGCTAGGATTAAATCTATACTTAGAAGAATAGAAGTAAAAGAAGAAATGTCTAATATTCTAAAATATCAAAATATAGAAATGAATTTAGATAAGTACAGAGTATTTGTTAATTGAAGAGAAGAGTTTTTTACAAAAAATGAGTTTGATATGCTTAAAAAGATTATTGAAGCATGATGAAATGTAGTACATAGACAAGATTTAATGGATTTGATATGATATAGTGAATACTTGTTTGATAGAACTATAGATACACATATAAAAAATATAAGAAAGAAAATCAAAAATAAAGATGTGATATTGACGGTTAGAGGTGAATGATATAGATTGAATAATTAATATTTACTTTCTCGAATTTTTCAATATAATATCCCATACGGGGCTAAGGTTGGCTTTCTACTTGGATAGTAAGTCTGGTTTGTATGCTACTTGGGAGGTGCTTATGGCTTCCATAATCAATTATAAGCAAAAATAAATGCAAACAATAGAATTGCTAGAGGTTTAGCTGCTTTTAAACAAGCTCTAACTCCTTCTTTAACTCCTGCTTTTGCCTAATCGCTTAACTTGTGTTAAAGTAAAACTGTAGTCTCCCTCACGGGATGAGTGTCACTTGACCTGCTACAAACTATGATAAAGGTTTACTTAGGAAATTTATCACAGTATTAAACTAAGTCTAGATTTGAAGTTTTAACCGATTTTTTGCAAAATCTAGTATAAAAAAAATTAGCTTTTCTAGATTTTTTCGTTTGTTTTCTATCTAAAAAAGTATCAAAATAAACTATAGTAGTAGAAATGCTCTTCAGGCATCCAAGGACGAGGATTCGATTTCCTCTAGCTCCACCAAAATCGACAAAAAAAAGATTTTCAAATTTGAAAATCTTTTTTTAATTGCATTGAAAAGTTGTAATATCTTTTGTAATAAATGAAAAATGACTCATTTGAATATGTGCAAAAAATGCACAAGTTCTTTTTTTAAAATAAATAATTTATTATTTTCCAAAATAGAACATACTGAAACTTCAAACTGTTGCATTTTTTACAACAGTTTATTTATATAATTTTATTATGCAAAAAATACATAATGCAAATCATAATTTTCCCCTTGCATTTTCCCATTATTTTCATAATATCATGTAAATATAATTACATTTTTAACCACAAAAAAAATGCTATCAAACCTACTTTTTCCTGAAATAAAAGAAACTATTGACGATATAACTAAGAAATATCCTAAAAGACCAGAATGACAAGTTGTGACAAGGATGGCTCCAAGTCCTACTTGATTTGTGCATATTTGAAATGTGTACTCAGCTATGCTTGATGATATATTTGCTCATAAAGATAAGTGAGTTGCATTTTTGAGAATAGAAGATACTGATCAAAAGAGGGAAGTTGAGTGAGCTAAATTTAAGATTATTGAGATATTTAAGATATTTTGATTATTATTTGATGAGTGAGCTTTCTGACCTGATGGTACTGATGTTTGAGCTTACTGACCTTACACACAAAGTAAGAGAGAGTACCTTTACAAAGTATTTGCAAAACACCTACTTGAGATTGGATTTGCTTACCCTTGCTTTATGACAGAGGAAGAGATAAACGAAGTTAGACAAAATCAAACTATCTGAAAACAAGTTCCTTGAATTTATGGTTGATATTCAATCTGGAGAAATGCAAAAGAAGAAGATGTTTTAAAAGCATTAGAAGAAAAAAAAGAATTTGTAATCAGATTCAAATCACCAGGTAAAATAGGTGATAGGGTAGTCGTAAAAGACTTAGTAAAATGAGATGTAGAAACAAATGATAACTTCCTAGATATAGTTTTAATTAAAAAATGAGGATTACCAACCTATCATTTTGCTCATCTAGTTGATGATTATTTGATGTGAACTACTCATGTATTTAGATCAGATGAATGGTATGCTTCACAACCATTACATGAACAATTATTCAAAGTATTTGGGTATAAAGCCCCAAAATATGTGCATTATGCACCACTTATAAAGCTTGATAACTGAAACAAAAGAAAATTAAGTAAGAGAAAGGATTTAGAAGCAGATGTAGAGTATTATTTTAAACTTGGTTATCCGATTATAGCGATAATTGATTATCTAGCTAATATCATAAATGCTTGATATGAAGATTGGAGAAAAGAAAATAAAACTAAAAATTTTAGAGAGTTTGATTTCAAAATAGAAAAGATGTCTCAAGCTTGAGCACTTGTTGATATGGAAAAACTTGATTTTGTTAGCAAAGAATATATTGCAACTCTGGGAATAGAAGAATTATATAGTTTATTTATTTCTTGGGCTTCAAAATACAATAGTGAGATATTAGAATTAGCCAATAAGTATCCTGATTACACTAAACAAGCTCTAAACATAGAAAGAGAACTAGAAAATCCACCAAAGAGATTTCAAAAAATGAGTGATATCCCAGGACAACTTACTTTTTTCTATGATGAAGAATATGAGAAATTGGATATAAATATGACTGAATTAATTCCTACTTTGAAGAAAGAAAGTATAAGTAAATTTTTAGGTAATTATATAGCTTGATTAAAACTAGATTTACCGAAAGAAGAATGGTTCTCATTATTAAAAGAAATAGCACTAAAATCAGATTTTGCACTAAATAAGAAAGAGTTTATAGAATGAACTCATGCTTGAGTTATCTGAGATGCTGCAATGATCTTGAGAGTTGTACTTTGCTGACAAAGAAACACTCCAGATTTGTATGAGACTATGCAGGTTATGTGAAAGGAAAGAGTTGAGAATAGAATTAAAAGATTTATATAAAAACAAAAAAAAAGCTAAGAATCAATTCTTAGCTTTTTTTATTTTTATTGAACCACATCTTTATTTACAGTACCTATAATTGTATCATTCATCTTCTCAACATCATTAAATACTTCAGTTGCTTCTTCAACAGTTTCTTTTCATTTTTCTATTACTTTTCCTGCTTTATCTATTGTTTGTTCAGCTCAAGATAATGTTTTTCTAACTGAATCTATTTTTCATTTTGTTTCAGTTACTGTATTATTTATCTCATTTTTAGCTTTATTAACAGTTGGATCGATATTTTCATTGTATAATTCTTTTGATTTATCACTTAATTCTGCAGTCTTTCATGATATCTGTGAATAAATCTCTCTAATTTTCGTATTTACTTTTAATAATAAAGGATTTTCTGATTCAAAATTACTTAATTTTTCAGGTTTCAAACTTACAAATAGACAATATGAAATTATCATTATTATAATTGATACAACTAAAAAACTTTTTTTTACAACAACACTCATATTTAAAATATTTATATGTTAAATTAAGTCTAAATATACCTTTATAATCTTAAAAATCAAGTATTTTTTGATTTTAATAAATTATTGTATAAAATAACATAAAATTCTAAATCCTAATTTTTTATAATGTCATTATCTAAAAAATTTTTGATTGCATTTTTGGTTAGTATATCATTTATTACTATTACTAATCTAACTGCATTTTATAGCTTTTACAATATCTATCTTAAGATATATTTAGCACAAAATATAAAAGAAAGAAATGAAATAACACTTGATTACATAAACAAAATTATTGCAAAACAAGCTACTGATGAGATTGATGAGATTTTCAGTGATACTGAAATAGAGTTTTTTGATTTACTTGAAACAAACAACTGAAAAATAGATTTAGAAAAAGAAAAAAATAGAGATATTGTAATAAATTATCTTGTAAAAAGTTGATTGACTCCTAAATACATAGAAGAGATAATTCCAACTGACAATTTTTGAAAAGTAATTGAAAAAGTAAGAGACAAAAGCTCTCCTGAATACAATTTTCTAAATAGTTTATTGCAATCTATAATTATAACTAATCTTATATCAATATTTATTATAATCATATGAATTTGGTTATTTGTAAGAAAAACTGTGTATCCTATTAAAAACATAACTAGAATTATTAAGAATCTTGATTTAAATAAAAAATCAAATCCAGAACTGGTTTATACTAAACATGATGAAATATGACTATTAGTTTGAGCTATAAATGATTTAAATAGAAAAGTTAATTTGCAAGAAAATATTAAAAATAAGCTTTTAGCAGATATCAGCCATGAATTAAAGACTCCAATTACATCAATACAGTGTTATCTAGAGTGAATTTCTGATTGAGTTATTAAACTTGATGAGAAGACATTGGAATCAATTATAGAAGAAATGAAAAGACTAATTACACTTGTAAATATGATTATGGCATACGAGAAATTTGATAATGAAGAATTAAAAGCTAAACTTGTTGAAGAAAATCTTGTAAATATTTTAAAAGAATTATCAAATACTCACAAGAAAAAACTTGAAAAAAACAATCAGAGAATAAAGATAACATGATTGTGAGATTTAAAAATCAGATTAGATAAGAATCTTTTTAAACAATTGGTTCATAACTTAATATGAAATTTTCTTAAATACGCATGAAATGATACTATTCTAACAATAAATATTACAAAAAACTATATAGATTTTGTTGATAATTGAAAATGAATCTCAAAAAGCGAAATCCCATATATATCTGAAAAATTTTATCAATGAAAAAAAGAAGCAAGTATAGGTGAAGGTGATGAAAAGTGAATATGAGTATGACTTAGCTTAGTTCAAAAAATAATAGAAGCACATAATTGGAAATATAGAATTAAATCAGATATAGACAAAGGGTTTAGTTTAAAAATATATTATTAATTTAAATATTAGTTGACATATATATAATAATATGTATATTATTTTTAATATAAAATTAATATACATATTATTTATGTTACTAAATAATTTAGGTAATCATTTTGCAATAACTCGTGATTTAGTATCAAACTGAAGTGATTG
>SAAG01000073.1 GCA_010119095.1 Candidatus Altimarinota bacterium | reverse complement strand
AAGCGTAATAACGAGGGGATAAACTGGTTAATATATGACAATAGTGTTGACTACATACCACGGTAATGTTATAATTTTACACAGAGATTATAATACACGAGATACACAAGATACACAAAACACACAGAGCAGGGGGCGCAGCAGATGAAAACAACAGCAATAGTCAAGGCAGGGGGTCATCAAGCAATAACAAGCCCCGCAATGCTTGACAGGTTTACACAGTACATTGACGCAAGCCCGCGCACCGTTGAGAGTTACAGCAAGGCGGTCAGGCTGTTTATTGAGTGGACAAGACAGAACGGCATAACGCAGCCCCGGCGGGAAGATCTTTTACGGTACAGGGACGAACTTGCAGCTACGCATAAAGCAACAACGGTACAAACGTATTTGATTGCTATCAGACAGTTTTTTAAATGGACAGCAGCAGAGAACCTTTACACAGACATATCTGACCACGTGAAAGGCGTAAAGGTACAGGCGCAGCACAAGAAAGACGCGCTGACCCCAACACAGGCGAAAGATGTGATAAACACGCTGCGGGAAAAAAGGACCCCGGAAGCGGCGCGGGATCTTGCCGTTGTCGCGCTTGCAGTAACAGGGGGGCTGCGAACAATCGAGATCAAACGGGCGAAGGTGGAAGATCTGCGGACATTGGGAAGCTACACGGTCCTTTATGTCCAGGGCAAGGGGCGCACCGAAAAGGCCGAGTATATCAAGATAACAACGGAAGTTGAAAAGCTGATCCGCGCATACTTGTATACCAGGACGGACGCAACGCCGGGATCCCCGCTGTTTACTTCCAACAGCAACCGGAACACGGGGGAAGAACTCACAACGCGCAGCATATCCAGGCTTATTAAGGCGGCAATTGTTGAAGCGGGATACAACAGCGACCGCCTGACAGCTCACAGCTTGCGGCATACGGCCGTAACAATCGCACTAACCGGGGGCATGACGCTGCAGGAAGCGCAGCAGTTTGCAAGGCATAGCAATATAGCAACAACAACGATTTACGCGCACAACCTGGAACGCATGAATAACCGTTGCGAAGAAACCATATCAGCCGCGCTGTTTTAGCGGCAGAAGCGGAAAGAGGACGGGCAAATGATCATCACATTCTGTAGTCAAAAAGGCGGCGTTGCAAAAACCACAAGCACGGCATCATTTGCCGCGGATCTGCGCCGCCGGAAGAAAAAAACATTGCTGATTGATACAGATCCACAATGCAATATGACGCTGATCACAGGGGCAACATCTACCCCCGGCGCGAGTATATACGAGGTTTTAACCGGCGGGATACCTGCAGTGGGATGTATTCAGCGTACAGAGTTTTACGGGGATATTATCCCGGCAACAAAACCGCTGACCCGGTTAGAAAAGGAACTGGCAGCACCGGGGGCAGCTGCGGTAATGTCCCAGGTATTGAAACCACTCAAACGGGAATATGATTTTATTCTGATTGATTGCCCCCCGGCACTAGGGATCATTTCCGTATCTGCGCTGATCGCTGCTGACGGTGTTGTTGTGCCGGTATTAGCTGACATACTTTCAATACAATCCCTGACGGACATAAAGGACACAATAGAGGTTGTTAAGGAACACGGCAACCCGGATCTGTCTGTATTGGGGATCCTGATAACAAGGCATATAGGCCGGGCAATCATATCAAGGGATCTAACAGATGTTATTGAAAAAATGGCGGCAAAAATGGATACCAGGGTATTTAATACGCCGGTCAGGGATTGCATAGCAATCAGGGAAGCACAGGCGCGGCAGATGGACATATACAACTATGCACCACGAAGCAACGCAGCTGCGGATTATTCTGCGGCCGTTAAAGATATGCTGAACGGCATTAAAAAGGGGGAAGCTAAAAGATGACTAAAAAAACATTTACCGAGTCCGAGGCGTTAAGCTATCTGACCCCAAAGACACAAGACGAACATGACACACAACAGGCACATAATGAACAGGTAACACTAAAGACACAAAAGAAACAACATACACAAGTTACACAACGTACACGAGTGCAAAAGCTGCCACGGGTCAACATGGCATTCAGTGAAGAAAACCTGGAACACTTGCATATTATGTCCAGGATCGAGGGCGGCAGCATAACGGCATACGTTAATAAACTTATAGAGGCAGACAGAGAAACACAGACAGCAAGGGTCAAGCGATTTATTAAGGTAGTGGATCAGGACGTATAGGGGGGAACACCATGATGGAAGATCTGAGGGTTTACCGGCTTGATGAGGTCAAGGATATTTTACAGGTAACGCGCAGAACCGTTTACCGGTATATTAAAGAGGGCAAGCTGCGGGCTGTTAAACCCGGCAAATATTGGCTAGTGCGAGCGGACGAACTGGACCGCTTTACAAGCCCAGATAACCTTAATGTCCGTTAATTATCAATAGCGGACATAGGAAACAGGTTGACAAAAGTTGACATCGGCAACAGGGCATAAAAAAGCCGCCACGAGAACGGCACATTCTCTAAGCAGCGGCGGGCAAATGAAAGGACGGTTTAATTATAGCATGGCAGACGCTTACAGGGAATATAACGAGAATGAAGTCAGGGGCATCTTTGAAGATTGGATAAGCGCGCAGGGTTACGAGATAGACAGGCGCACGGTAAAGAATGCCGGCAGCGAGATTAAGGGGCGGCTTATAAACAGGGCGCACAAGGATAAGCCGGGCAATACAGCGGCAGAGTTTAAACTGTACACGGACAAGCCGCAGAACGGTTGGATCAGGGACTACCGAAACAGCGGGGATATTCTCCGGTGGAATCTACTAGAGGACTACATCAAGGACAACGCAGCGGAATACATACCCACATATAAGGCGCACCTTCCGACACAAGAAGACATGGAAAAAATACGGGACGCACGGGAAGCGCAGGAATCTGCGGATCTGCAAGCCGCTATAAACGAGGCACGGCGGGAATATGCCAACGCCCCGGATATACCGGCGGCAGGACATGATTATTTACGCAGGAAGGGCATCAAGGCATATCCTGGCATGAAGTGGACAGGCACGGACAGCAACGCGCTGATCATACCGATTTACAGCACAACAGACAGCGAAGGGATAATATCTTATCAAAGCATACATACAGACCCGGCGAAGGGAAAACGTTTCAGGTCCGGAACCCGTCCAAACGAGCAAGCGGGGTATTACACCATCGGCGAGATCGAGGGGGCCGCACAGATCGGAATAGTTGAGGGCGTAGCAACAGCAGGGACAGTACACGAAACAGCGGGGATCCCTATAGTTACAGCATTCAACGCCGGCAACCTTCCGAGGGTATACCAGGCAATACGCGAGGCATACCCGGCAGCCGAGATCTTTATATTTGCCGACAATGACGCAGCAAGCGAAGCGGCGGGCAATCAGAACGCCGGGCAGATCGCAGCGCAAAAGACAGGGCTGCACGATAAATATATAATCAGCCCGCCCCGTGATTTTGCCGTAATAGGGAAAGATTGCAGCGATTGGAACGACTACGCACGGGAAAACGGCACAGACACAGCACGGAAAGCAATAAGGGCGGCAATGCGCCGCACAACAATGAACGCTGAACAGATCCGCACGTTGGAATACTTTCAAAACCTTCCGGCCCCCACACTTGAACGCATGACAGAAAAGGCACAGCGGCGCGGCGAAGGGCTTGATTTAGGGCTGATGTTTTATAACAGCATAGGATCGGAACCGTTAAGGATCACTGGCTTTACGCTGATCGGCGCGCGGACAAGCGGCGGCAAAACATCATTGGTAACGAACCTTACAGCCAGGATCCTACAGAAAGACCCGGATAAAAAAATACTTTTCCTGTCTTTTGAGGAATCAGAAGATAGCATATTCTGCCGGATTTTAGCGGCGTATCTTTATAACACGATTGGCGAAGGGGACCCACATATCAGCGTAAGAGAAGTGGGGGAAGCAATCCGGGACAGCAGGGCATACCGTGGATTTTCCCAGGAAAATGAACGCAAGTGGGAACGGATCTTTACAGCTGCGGAAACCATTGCGCCGCGGGTCCGCATCATAGACCTGATGGACAGACCGCCGATAGGGGACGTTGCAAGGGCAGATATTTGCCGCCGGCTGATCGAGGAAGCGCGCAGGGATTGGGAACAAGAAACAGTTATTTGCATTGACTACATTCAGAAATTGAAAGCCCAGGACAGCAGCGCGCAGGGATACCGCGCATTTAAATCCATCATGGAAGAACTGCAGCCGCTTATTGCTGACGGGGCTTTAATATTAGCCGCAGCACAGTTTAACCGAACAGCGGCAACAGCAAACGCCGGGGATATTGCCGGGGAATTTTGGGGGGCATACGCTGAACAGATCCGGGAAGCAGCGGACATTGAACAGGCTGCGGAAATGATAATTTATTGCGTTGTAGATAATAACGCCGTACCGGATCCCGTTATGAATCTGCGGCTATTAAAGAACAGGCGCGGCAGCAGGGAACTGTCCGCAGGGATCCCTGTACGTTTTGCATATGGGGGTCTTCATTGGGACGAGATAGGGCAAACAACACTTCAGAACCCCGCAGGATACACCAGGACGGCAAATGCCAACGGAACAGGAAAAACATATTCAAGGCCAACGGGGAACGCGGCCTTGTGTGATACAAAAAAAAGGGGGTCTAAAAAATGAATGTTTTTAGCGGCAATCAGCGTCTATATAAAACAAGCAATGAGGAAGAACGGATAAGCCGGCAGATCAACAGTATTTTCCCGCTGCGGACCGTTTACGCCGAAACGCAGCGCAAACAACTTGCTGATGATGTTAGAGCGGGCAGCCGAGAGGCTTTTATACGAGAGGGCGTAACAAGCGCGCTCACAACACAGGAAGAACGCGAAGAATTCGCGCTGATCCTGGACAGGATGAAATACGGGGCATCAAACGTACTATTCCATGATCTTGCTGTTGGGATATGGTCCGCGCTGACACGCCCTGAAACCAAAGATTGTTTTCTGCACGTAACAAAGGCTGTTGACGAGGCAAGCGGCGTTATAGAGCGCACAACCGTTGTAGTATCCCGCGAGGGCATTTTTAAACTGGCATTGGGTCCGTTGGTAGACAATAACGGACGGTCAGTAACCGGCGCGGGTCCCGTTGTTGATCAACAAAAAAGGTTGCTCAAAGAGGTTTTATACGGCAAGACGGGCGAGCCGATGCTGATATCGTCCATTCACCAAACGCAAGACGGGCAGAAGGTTGTTGTCGCAAGAAAGCCGGTTTCAATACAGGCAATTTCTTCAAGCCGGCAGCGGGAATTATTTGAGGTAACCATAGATAATTGTTTTTTCCCGGTAGTAGAGAACGGGGACAAATTGGTTGTGGGGGAAAGATTTTTACATAGTGTTGCGGGTATGTCCGGGGTGTTGGCATTAGGGCAGTACATTTTACGCGGACGGGGATACACGGGGCTTATACCCAACGTACCGGAAGCACACAAAACAATGTTATTTTTACAGGCAGCAGCGGAATGCCAGGCTTTCTCAAAAGATATTGTCGAGTACAACGCAAAAACCGGACGCTATAACATTGCGGCGCGGCGGCTGCCAACCGTAAAGGAACTCAGGCCGTCAGTTATAAGTTATCCAAAAGCCCGGAAACCTTATATAAATTACAGGGCGTTTTCTGAATTTATGGGAAGCTGCGGCCTGATCTTTTTAACTGCGCTGCAAGAACTAGAAATTGCAGATCTGTTAGACCCGCGTACAATGATCCCGGCAATTGAGAGGGGCGCGGAATTTCCTGATCAGCAAGGGTATGAAAATATCGTTTATCTCAAGGCAGACAGGCTTTCAACTTTAATAAAAGATCAACCGAACAACATTATTTCTTCACCGTGGGATAACGTCAATGATCTGTCGATAGAAGAA
>SAAG01000008.1 GCA_010119095.1 Candidatus Altimarinota bacterium | reverse complement strand
ATCTATATGGAAAAACACTTTGATCCATACATAAAAAGTTATGATCTAGCAAACCTAAATCAAAGAGAATTTTACTGTAAATTACTTGTAAAATGACAAGTAAAAGACCCATTTTCACTAAAGAGTATCTATGTCCCTGATAGAAAAGTACCAAAAGATTATGTAGAAAAACTGTACGAGTTATCAAGAAGTAAGTATGCAAGAAGCCTACTTGAAGCGAAGAAAAAGATTATAGAAGAACATAAGGATATAGTTGAGAAATTGGATAGTTTTGCGGAGCCTATAATATAAGTATTAGTTTCCTCTTGCAAATAGTTATAAATCTATTAAAATACTAAAAATTAATTTTTAGTATTTTTTTTATGTTTCAAGGCGAAAAAGTAGTAGAAAATAAAACATGTAAGCAATGTAATTCTAGCTTTGAAATCACAGACAAAGATTTAGAATTCTATGAGAAAATTTCTCCTATTTTTGCCAACCCCGGGGTTGAAAAAGAAACCCCGGGGTTAAAAATTAATCATGACTGAAAAAAATATTTAATTCCTTCACCAACTCTTTGTCCAGATTGTAGACAGCAAAGAAGGCAGGCATTTAAAAATATTTATCACTTATATAAAAACGAGGAAACTGGACTTATTTCGGCTATCTCTCCTGATAAGTGACTCAATGTAATTTCTCAAAAAGAATGGTGGGAAGAAAGTGATTTGTGACTTACTTTTTGAAGAAGATATGATTTTAATAAATCCTTTTTTGAACAATTTCACGAATTACAATGCGTTGCTCCAAGGTGGAATCTGATTCAGGTTTGATGTGAAAATTGTGAACGGTCGATTAATATTGCAAACTCAAAAAATTGTTACTTGGTTAAATCTGGGTGAGATTCTGAAGATTGTCTTTATGGAGAGAGAGTTTTTAACTCAAAAAACATTGTTGATTGATATAGAGTAAAGTTTTCTGATAATTGTTATGAGGTTTATTATGCTGATAATTGCTTCAATGTACACTTTAGTAAAGATACAAAAAATAGTAGAGATAGTTTGTATTTATCTGATTGTGAAAATGTTTCAAATTGTATCTGATGTGTATGATTAAGAAATAAAGAATATCATATACTAAATAAAAAAGTAAGTAAAGAACAATTTTTAAAATACAAATCCTACATACTAAGTTCTAAAAAAAATCGTGATAATTTCTTGGAATTATTTTATGAACTTAAAAAAACTATTCCAGTAAAATGTATAATAATTGATGAGTCTGAAAACTGTTATTGAAATGAAATATTTAACTCAAAAAATGTATTTTATTGATTTAGTGTAAGAGATTTAGAAGATGCAAAATATGTGTATGATTGAGCAAACTCTAAAGATGTGATGGATGTAAATGGCGATGACAATGGGATTCTCGGGTATGAAAATTGTTCTGTATTTACTCCATATAACTCAGCTTTTTGCTTTAATGTAGCTACAGTTAGTGACTCATATTATTGTGAAACAAGTGTAAATCTGAAAAATTGTTTTTGATGTGTGGGACTTCATGATAAGTCATATTGTATATTGAATAAACAGTATTCTAAAGAGGATTATGAGAGGTTAGTACCGGATATAATTGAACAGATGATAAAAGTTTGAGAATGGTGAGAATTCTTTCCTGCTTCATTAAGTCCTTATTGATATAATGAATCGGAAGCTCAGGAGTATTTCCATTTGAAAAAAGATGAGGCTTTGAAACAAAATTTTAATTGGTCTACTTACGAAGCCCCTTTCCCTAAAGTTGAGAAAACTATTAATGCAAATAAATTACCTGAACAAATAGAAAAAATCCCTGATGATATACTTAATCGGGCTATAAAATGCGAAGTAACAAATAGACCGTTTAAGATTATTAAACAAGAATTAGAATTTTATAGAAAACATAATTTACCTATTCCAAGAAGACATCCTGATCAAAGACATGCTGATATAATGGCTATGAGAAATCCAAGAAAGATATTTGATAGGAAGTGTGATAAGTGTGAAAAGGATATTAAAACTACTTATGACCCAGATAGAAGTGAGATAGTTTATTGTGAAGAGTGTTATAATAAGGAAATTTACTAGTTAATTTAAGAAGTTTAAAAACTATTGATTTTATCAAAATTTTATTTATTATAATGGAGCAAAAATAAACACTAAAAAAACTTTAGTTCTTAATTATTATCAATATGCTTAAAAAAATCGTTTCAGTACTTATAATATTCTTACTATTATCGGGAAATATTTTTGCTTATTCTCCAATAAAAAACGAGCAAAATTATATAGATAAAGTTACTACAAAGATCTATTATGCTTACAAAAAAGACCCTAAAACTGTTGAAAAGATAGTAGATAAGATAGAGGCTTATCTAAAGAAAAACCCAAATACTAGTGAGAGAAATAAATATATCTTAAATAATGTGCTATATTATATTCACGAGCTTAAATTAATAATGTCTAAAAAAGACAATACAAAAGCAGATGAATCACTTTCTTCATTATTGGATTGAATAGAATATTTAAAAAATGATGATTCATTTTCTAAACTTTTTCCTGAATACGATAGTATAATGAAAGAGAAATTTGTATATGATGATTCAAATGACAACTCAAATAACTCAAACAATTCAAATAACAATACAGATAATTCAGGAAATAATTCTACAAATTATACTTACAATTCAAATACTTCTAATTGTAATAAATCTTTGTGATCAATTGTCTCAAATTATAGTAAGATTTCTGTTACAGTAAGTACTTTATCATGACTTGAAAGTGCTATAAATACTGCAAATGCTAGATCAGATACTTCAAAACGGTATGAGATAATTATTAAAGATTGAACTTATAATCTAACAAGCTGACTTTCAATTAAATGAAATAAAATAATCATTAGATGAGAAACTTGAGATGCTAGTGATGTAATTATAAAATGAAAATGAATGAAGTCCGGTATTAGTCATTGATTTTGGGTAAGTTGAGATAATACAGTTATATGAGATTTAAGTATAGCTGAAGTAAAAAATCATGCTATACAAATCCATTGAGAAAAAGATAGTGATAACTTACTTGTTCACAATGTAGAGATATACAACACTTGAGAACAAATGTTGAAATGATCATATGATTCAAACTATACTTCAAAATGATCAGATAATTGAATAGTAGAATGTTCAAAATTTTATTATACAAGCGACTATTGACCACAGTATTATATAGGATGAATTGATGTACATAATTGAAAAAATTGGATAGTAAGAAATAATACTTTCAATAACATAAGAAGTCCTGAATCTAGTTTGGCTGAACATGCAATTCACTTTTGGTCTAATTCAGAAAATACAATTGTAGAAAACAATATAATAATAAATAGTGATAGATGAATATGATTTGGTCTTTGAGATAAGTGACATAAATATGGAATCATAAGAAACAATTTTATTTACCATGATAGTTCAAAATGAGATGTATGAATCTGACTTGAAAACTCTCTTTGAACAAAAGTTTACAACAATACAATTTACCAAAAACATAGCTATGCAAATGCTATAGAATACCGTTTTTCTACATCAAAAGATATAGAAATTATAAACAATCTAACAAATAAAAATATTTCTAAAAGAGATAATGCAAGTGCTACTCTAGAAAAAAATATCACTGATGCAAGCTCAAATGTATTCAAAGACATTGAAAGCTTAGATTTTTCTCTAAAAAGTACAGCTACAAACATAATTGATAGCGGGAAAAACTTAAACTTAGTTAAATATGATTTATTTGGACATAGTCGTGATTCTGAAACTGATATATGAGCATATGAATACAATGGTAGTACATCTTCGAGTACTTCTACAAACACAAATACTTCAAATAATGGGAATTATTCAAATTCATCTTATTGTATAGATGAAAGCGAGAGATTTGATATAGATGCTAGTTTTTCTAAACATATCTATGTAGATCCAAATAGTAATAATTCTTCAAGAGATTGAAGTCAAAGTAATCCTTATAGAAATCTAAGCGATGCTATAAACAATGTAATCCCAGGAACAGTAATTCATCTTGCAGCTTGAACTTATGCAGGGGGAAATTATATAACAAATTTTAAATGAACTTCTAATAATCCTATAAAGATCCTTTGACCTACTGTATGAGAAGCTATTATCTCAGGTTGAAATACTTGAATACAATTGGTTGACCCAAGTTATGTAATTATAAAAAATATAACTGTGGAAAAATCTAGTGAAAATGGAATCAATATAGATGATGGTTGAAGTTATGATTCACCTGCCCATCACATAATTATCGATAATGTAAAAATCAAAAATATATGATCTAATTGAAATAATGATTTCTTGAAACTTTCTGGAGTTGATGATTTTTATGTATTTGATTCAGATTTTAGTGATGCTGTTTGAACTGGTTGATCTGGTATAGATATGGTTTGATGTCATGATTGAAACATATTTAACAATACTTTTTACAATCTATGAGCAAATTTTATACAAACAAAATGATGAAGTAAAGATATCCTTATAAAAAATAATACTTTCAAAAAAGTAGCAGAGAGATGAATAAATATGTGATGATCTACTTGAGGATCATATTTCCGTCCAAGTATAAGCAGTGATATAAACTATGAAGCAAAAAATATCACAGTAGTTAACAATACTTTTATAGACACTGATAGTGCTGTAGCATTCGTATGATGTGTAAATTGTAATGCTTCTTACAATGTTATCTACAAACCAAGAACTTGGGTATTTAGAGTACTACAAGAAACTACAAGTCTTAACTGAATTACATTTTTACAATCTCAAAATAACACTTTCTCAAATAACATAATTGCTTTTAAAAACGATATAAGAACTCTAGTAAATGTATGACCTAGTACAAAACCTGAGACTTTTACTCTAAATAATAATTTACGGTATGCTTTAGATAATGATAGTTTTGATTATAGTTCTTCAAAAGCTGATTTACCTGTGGATGATTATGGAGCACTTGTTCAAGTTGATCCAATATTTGTAAATGAAAGTGAAGAAAATTTTGCTTTGAAAAGTGATAGTCCTATGTATAACAAATTTTACCAATCAAGTAGTAGTTGTAAATAATAAAAAATCTAGATTTTAATATTTGCAAAACTATACTTTTACCTTAAAATACTAATAATTAAAATTATTAGTATTTTTTGAATTAAGCAATAATATGTACTCCCTACTTTTTACATCTGCATTGCCTGGAGAAATAAAAGTTGTAAAATCTATGTTAAAAACTCTTGATAACAAAATAAAAATAGAGTTTTTATCAACTTGAATTTGAAGTTATAAAACTATTTTAAACTTAGCAAAATATCTTTCAGAAAATAAATATGATTTTTTAGTGAATATCTGAATTTGCGGGTATTTAAAAGAAAAATCACTATTTCAAGTTGCTAGAATATCAAATATACATAATTGAAAAGAACTTTTAATTCCTATTCCCTTTAAATTTTTATCTCTAGATTCAATCGCATGTAGTGAAAATATAGTTTATGATAAAAAAAATCTTCAGGATGAAAACTATGTGGATATGGAGTCATATTGATTTGAACTAGTTTGTGATGATTTTAAAATCCCTAGAATTATATTGAAAGTGCCATATGATGAGATTTGAAGCACAGAAACTAAAGAATTTGATAAAGATAAACTTGATAAATTACTAAAACAAATTGATTATAATAAATTGATTGAAGAAATTGTAAAATTCTTAGAAAAACACAAGAAAGATAAAATTGATTTTAGTAAATATTTTGAACACTATAAATTAACATTTTCAGAAAAACTGATTTTTGAAAAGATGTATTATAAATATGTGAGTTTAGTATGAGAAAATTTTGATAAATTTTTTGAAGAAAATAAAACTCTTTCAAAGAAAGAGTTTTTGGAAGAATTAGGTGTTATATAATTTTATTATTTTTTTGAAAATAGTTTATTTTGAAGATCATTTCAACTAGGATAAACAATGTTGTTTTCTAATTCTGCATGATATAGGTTATTTTCTTGTATATCATAAAACATTTTTGCTAATTTTTTTATTTTTTTATTTAACCCCTCTACTTTAAACAATTCATTTATACTAACTAGATAAGACCCAAATACATCATGTTCATTTTTCATTTCTATATAATTTAACTTTATATCATTTGGTAATACTTTTTTGTCTGATTTAAATATTTTTTCATATTTAATAATTGTAGGAAAAGTAATAAGTTCTTCTTTTTCCATATGCTTAAGGTACTCGCTTTTAAATTGCAAAAATAATTCATTTAGATATTGTAACTTCGGATAAAGTTTTATATCTTCGTCGTTAATATCATTTATCATAAATTTTAATTTTTCTAAAACTTTTCTGTTAGAATCATGATAATTTTTAATTATATACTTTGTGATTTTTTCTAAACTTTTACCATTTAAATCTTTTTTCATATATTATTAATAAAAAAATATTTTCTATATAATACTTAAGTATTTATATAATCAAAATTATTTATAATAATTTCTATTTATAAGATTTGTGAATAAAATATAATTAATAATTGAAAAAAATATGATTATATATATAGAAAAAGATGCATTAAATTATACTCAGACTAACAAAATAATTAGTCTTTTCCCTGAGGCTACAAAAATAATAATAAAAAATTATAAAAACATCTTTGATAAAAATATCCCTTTGCATCAAGAAAAATGTATAGTAATCGCAAAGATAACATGATCTGCAATCTGAAAAACTCCAGACAATTATGGACATACTCCAAATACTTATTTTTTCAAAACTTCCATAAATTGTGTATTTGACTGTAGTTATTGTTACCTAAAATGAGCTTTTAAAAATGATATGCAGGTATATTTTGTGAATTATGATGAGATAAAGAAAGATATAAGTGAGGTAATAGAAAAAGATAAAAATCCTATGCGGTTTTATTCAAGCGATTATTCTGATATACTTTGAAGTAACAAGATAAGTGGTTTTTTGCAAGAATTTGTCCCATTTTTTGAAAAGTTTGATAATGTAATGATGGAAGTGAGAACAAAAAGTACTTGTATACAAGATATCATTGATTTGTGATTTGTTCCAAAAAATACTGAATTTGCATTTTCACTAAATCCTCAAATACTGATTGATAAGTATGAAAAGTGAACTCCTTGTTTAGATGATAGAATAAAAGCAATTAATAAATTATTAGAACAATGATATAAAGTATGACTTAGGTTTTTACCACTTTTACCAGTTAAAAACTATGAACAGATTTATACAGAATTTGTAGAATATATAAAGAAAAATATAGATATAAAAAAATTACATTCTAGTTTTGCAGCTGGACTTTTATATACAAAAGAAGATTACAACAAGATACTTAAAAAATATCCTCGACTTGATATACTTCATAAATTGAAGCTTGAAAAAGATGATTTTGTAAGATGTGATAGAGAAGAAAGAGACTTCTTCTACAAAATATTTAAAGATTTAGATAAGAATTGTAAAATTTGTATGGATGAGTAAAAATTATTAATAAATATATTTATGAGAATACTAATCACTGGAACTAATTCTTGAATTTGAAAAGCATTAAAAGAAGCTTTGAATTCAAAACACGAAATCTGGAAGATTTCGAAAAATATATCAAAAGATGGTAACTTTTTTCAGTGTAATCTGAGTGAAAAAGAGGAAATAGAAAAACTGGATTTTGGAAATACTATTTTTGATGTTCTAATATTTAATGCCGGAGTTTGATATTATTGAGAATTCTTCTCACAAGAAATGGCTAATTATGAAGAGATTATTAAGCTAAACTTATTTTCTCCAATAAGACTCTTAAAAAAACTAGAACACAATATAAACAAAGATACAAAAATAATATTTATGTGATCAATTGCTTCAAAAAAGTTTATGAAACACGGTTGTGTCTATCTAGCAAGTAAATTTGGACTCAGATGATTTGCCTGAGGATTAAAAGAAGAATGAAAAAAAGTGTACATCATAAATCCGAAGATTGTTGATACTGATTTTCATAAAGGAAAAATTGTACTACCTGAGAATGTAAAAAGTATTGGGGTAAAAGATGTAGTTTGAGTTTTTGAGGAAATTATTGATTGAAAAGAAAATAGATTTGAAATTGATTTGTAATATATTGACATATATATTAATTTATGTTAAAATTCATAAAATTAGTTTTTAAAACTTGTGATATGGATTTTTTTTATTTCTTTTTGCAAACTGATAAATCAAAACATTTCTTATTGAGCCTTGCTTTGTTTATCTCATTTTTTTTGATTAGAAAATATATTCTTAAGAGAAAATGAACTCTAAAAGAATTATCTTTTTCTCTTAGAGATGTACTTATTGTATGAATTTTGAAAGAAATACTTGATATGTTTTGATTTGGAAATCCAGAATTATTAGACTTGTTTGCAAATTCATTTTGACTAATACTTGTAATGTATGTTTATTATTTTTATAAAGAATATAAAAAAACTACTGATTCAAAACTAATAAAAAAAGAAATCGCTCTACTTGAAATTCTTATTGATAAATTAATATTGTTTTTCAAAAACTTATACTTTTATATTTGTCTACAATTCAGGATAATTTATTATAAAAGAAGAATAATTTATATGATTCCAAAACTTAGAAGAAGTTATTTATTGAAAAAATCATACAATAACTTAATCGAAAGCTGAAATTATTTTTTACACTTTAGTTTGATTTGGTTATATAACCTAATAATACAGACAATAAAAATACCATTTTTAGCTTTTTATGATGCTATAAATGGTATAATCTGGATGATTAAATATAGTTTTGATTTTAAGAAAAGTGATTTGAAGAATGTGTAAACTTTTTATTAGTTAAAATTTTTCTCTAATCTTAATAGTTTAAGTTTTTTTATAACTCTTTTTCAAAAATCAAATATCTTAACAATCAATCAAGGAATAATTTTTATTTTGGATGAATTAAAATCATCTAATCATTTAAAAAGTTCTATAAGTATTTCTCTATCAATTTTATTAAATAAGGCTCATAATAATATTTTATCTTCCTCTTTTTTTGATAAAAAATCAATTAGTTTACCTATATATGGAGAATAATTAATGTTACTATTTGTATTTTCTGAATCAAATTTAATAACTAAATTTCTTCATCCATTTCATTTCAAAAATAGTATAACTATTTTGTTATTAATTCTAGATATATTAAATGTTATCCAATTTTCTCATCATATTATTAAGCTAGTTCTTTTTAAATTTATTGATACTTCATTCGAATCAAAAAATTCTTCAATTGAGTTAAAACACTTTATTACACCTAATTTATTTAATAACTCATTAATATTATCCTTTTCATTAAATTTATAAAAATTTGATTTTTTTTGCTTTATTCCATTTGATTCCAAAAACTTTGATAAATTTGAGTCTATTAAGAATTTTTCATTAATTGTAGATGTTCAATGATAATCATTATTATCTATGTAATATTTTATTACTATATCTTTATCATCTCATACTATTTCTCTAATAATATTATAATAAATACTTATAAATGAATAACAGTTTCATCAAACAACTGAATCCAATTTTTGTATATTATAATCATCTGGAAGCATAAATCGCATTGATTGTTCTTGAATAGGTTTATTATGAAATTGTTTATTATTAATTATTGGATACCTTACAAAAACTCTCTTTGCATTTATTTTTGCAAATAAATAATCCATAGACATCAGTATCTGTTCAATTACTTTTTCTTTTTCTTCCTTTGTATTTGCTTGAGAGTATAATTCTTTTCATTTTATTATTAATCCTCTTACCTCTTTTTGTAGTTCCTTTACTTGAGATAATCTCAATCTATCTTGTTTTTGATCTTTGTTTTCTAGTATAGAATTTATCTTATTAATAGTTCAATCTAAAACAGGTAATAGAGTTTCATCTATTCACCTTTTTATTTTTTCTGTTTGTTTATTTTTACTTCCTAATATTCAATACATAAAAAACAACTAAATTAAGTTGTTTTTTATTATACAATATTTTATATTTTGTCAATGTTATTTCTTCAATAAGTTTATAAATGCTTCACTTGGCAAGCTAACCTTACCAAATTGTTTCATTTTTTTCTTTCATTCTTTTTGTTTGTCTAGTAGTTTTCTCTTACGAGTTATGTCTCAACCGTAAAGTTTGGCTGTAACATCTTTTCTCATAGCACTTATGTCTTCTCTAGCAACTACTTTTCCTCCGACTGCAACCTGTATAGCTATAGCAAATAAGGCTCTAGGAACTACTTCTTTTAGTTTTTTTGTGATTTTTCAACCTATAAAACTTGCTTGGGTTCTATGGCAGAAAAAACTAAGAGCATCTACTTTTTCTCAAGCTAACAATACATCTAGTTTTACAAGATCATCTTCTTTGTATTTTATAAATTCATAATTTAGACTTGCATATCAGCTTGATAGACTTTTTAATTCATCGTAAAAATCTCATATAAGTTCAGCCATAGGAAGTTCATAAGTTATCAAAACTCTGGATTTATCTATATATGTTTGATTTATATAAATTCATCTTCTCTCTTTTGCTAATTGCATTAGGTTTCATATATATTCACTAGGAGTAATAAGTTCACATCTTGCAATTGGTTCTTCCATACTTTGATATAGTTCTCTTTTTGGTAAATCTTCTGGATTAGAAATATGTATGTAGGTAAAAGTTTCCCCTAACCCCGGGGTTTTATTTTCAACCCCGGGGTTGGTTATAAGTTCTGGATTAAATCTAGAATATTCTTGTGTCTTGTCTCATGGTAATTTTACTTTATATGTAACTTGGGGAGAAGTTATTATAACATCCATATTAAAGTCTCTATCGAGTCTTTCTTTTACGATATCTAAGTGTAATAATCCCAAGAATCCACATCTATATCCATGTCATAGTGCTGGACTTACTTCTGGTTCGATAGTTAAAGCTGAATCATTTAACATTAGCTTTTCAATCGCATCTACAAATTGAGGATATTCATCACTATTTATAGGAAAAACTCAAGCATATATAAATGGAACAACTTTTTTAAATCATTCTATAGCTTTTGCTGTTTCTGGCTTATCTTTTGGTCATTCTATATTTTCTGGTTTCCATAGAGTATCTCACACTTTGGCATCTCTGATTGATTTTAATCAAGTTACTACATATCAAACTGATCAATTTTCTATCTTTGGAGCTGAAACATACTTTGGCGAAAAATATCCTACATCTAATGCTTCAATTTTTTTATGTGTATTTAAAAAATGTAGAGTGTCTCACTTTTTTATTTCTCAACTAAATACTTTTACATAACTCACAACTCATCTATATGGATCATACTGACTATCAAAAACAAGTGCTTTTAGTTCAGAATTTTCATTTTGGTTTTCTTTTTCAAATACTCTTGGTTCATTTATCCTTTCTATTATAGCCTCAAGTACAGATTCTACATTTTGACCTGTTTTCGCTGAAACTGGAATTATATCTTCTTTTTTACATCATAGTAAGTGAATAATCTCTTCAGAAACCTTGTCCACATCTGATGCAGGCAAATCTATCTTGTTTATAACTGGAATAATATCTAGATTATGTTCCATAGCCATATATACATTTGATAGAGTTTGAGCTTCTATCCCTTGTGTAGCATCTACTATAAGTATAGCTCATTCAACTGAAGCTAGAGTTCTTGATACTTCATATTGAAAGTCTACATGACCTGGAGTATCGATCAAGTTTAATTCATATCCTTTCCGTAACATCCTAACTGGTGTAAGTTTTATTGTTATACCTCTTTCTTGCTCTAGATCCATTGTATCAAGAGTTTGAGACTTCATATCTCTCTTATTTATAGTTCAAGTTATCTCAAGTAATCTATCAGCTAGAGTAGATTTTCAATGGTCTATATGGGCTATTATTCAAAAATTTCTTATTTTAGATATATGCATAGATAAAATTAATTGTTACTTATTTGGCTATTTTATAGAAAAAATGGAAAATTCAAAAAGTTTTGAAATAAAAATATACAAAAAGTTATACATATTATTTGACATCGTGTAAAATATGTGATTTAATATATATGTAATTTTTAATTTAATAATAATTTTATATGAAAAATAAAAATACAATTATAAAAATAATTCTTGTATTTATCACTCTTGGAATATTTTTATATGCAAATGCTACTGATGTAAATGTAGCAATTAAAGGGATTAAAAAAGAGTGAGAAAATACACTAAAAGTAGATTTTGATAAACCTATGCCTGATTCATGATTATCATGAGAAATGAAGGTATTTAAAGATATAAAAATATCTTGAGTTACAAAAGATACTGCTGTAGCTAATAAAATAAATATAACTATTGATAAAGAGTTAAAAGCTTGAAGTACATATAATATATTTTCTATATTTTGAGTTGAATGAAGTGCTGATTTCATAGTTGAAGAGCCTTTAAATGCAAAGATTATATCTACTGCTCCTGAAGCTCAATGAATAACAAAAATTACACTGAAAGACAAAAAAAATATAATTGTTGAATTTAAAAATCCTATAACTTGAACAGATTTTGAATTTAAACTTTTGGAAGATTTAAGTGTAAATGAAATCAATTCTGCTTCTTGAAGTATGATATTGAAAACAACTGCTATAATAGAAAAAAATACTGATTACATCTTAATATGAATTTCTCTTGCAGATAATTCAAATAATACCTATATATTAAATGAATCAATATTTGATTTTAGTATATGAGCTGACGAATTAGTAACAAATACTACAAAAGAAAAAACAGAGGAAACTGTTAATGTTATATTAAATAGTGCTTGAGAAGATCCTTTAAAAGTAAATATTTGAACTTGATTAACAACTACAGCTTTAAATCAAACTGGTGGGGTAAATGTAAATATTTGAAATACTGTAAATTGAACATGAGCATTATGAAATATAGAAACAGTTGCCGTTAAAGCAAGAACAACACCTGATACAGGACCTGAAACAGTTATTCTAATGATTTTAACATTAATTATAAATAGTATTTATTTTTTGACTAGAAAATTTTCATTATAAAATCAGCAAAATACTTGCATTAAAAGTTAAGAAATGATTTAATTAGATTAGATTTATTTCTTAACTTTTTTTTAATGGACGATGTAATTATAGGAGAACACAAAATAAAAGATCAACTATTACAAGTAATGATAGATAATGAATGATCTGATATGTATATAACCGTTTGATCTTACCCTGCTATTAAGATAGGATGAGAGATTTTGAGAATAAATGAATGAATAGATATATTAACAGAGGAAGATACTTTAAACTTTGCAAAATCATTGATTACTGAAACACAACACCAAAATCTTATAAAAGAAAAAAACTTAGATTTCTCATTTTTTTATAACTCAAGAAGGTTTAGATGAAATATATCTTTTCAAACATCAAAATATATGATTGTTTTGAGATTATTGAGCTCTCATATTCCAAGTTTAGCTAATCTTTGATTGACTGATAACTACAAAGAAGTAACAAAGCTATGACAATGACTTGTTATTGTAACTTGACCAACTTGATCAGGTAAGTCTACAACTCTGGCTGCAATGATAAACTATATAAATGAGAATTATAACAGACATATAATAACAATTGAAGATCCTATTGAATATGTTCATGAACACAAAAGATCAATTGTTGAACAAAAAGAAATTTGAAGAGATGTACTTAGTTATGCTGATGCTCTTATGTGAGCTATGAGACAAAATCCACAGGTTATTTTATTTTGAGAGATGAGAACAAAAGAAGAAATTGAGATGTGACTTACTCTGGCTGAAACATGACATTTAGTGTTTTCTTCACTACATACAAGAAATGCATATCAAAGTATAACAAGAATAATAGATAGTTTTGATTGACCTGAGCAAACTCAAATTAGATTACAATTAGCTGAATCTCTTGTTGCAATATTCTCTCAAAGACTATTGAAAAAAAGTGATTGAACTTGAGTTGTTATGGCTAAAGAAATACTTCTAAAAAACAATGCTGTTTCAAATTTGATTAGAGAAAATGATTTACATCAAATTCCTTCAGTAGTACAAATGTCAACAAGAGAATGAATGCAACTATTAGAGAAAGATATAATTGAATATATTAATAAGTGAATTATTACTATGGAAGAATGATTAAAATTTGCAAATAGTCCTCAAATCGTAAAAGAATGAGTTTCTATATCAATTAATTAATTTATATAGATAAAATTATAATAAATTAATAAATAATTATGAATAATAAAGATTTTTTATTAAAAACTCTTGCAATTATGACTCAGTATTGGGACTGAGCAAAAATTCTTTTACAAAATGTAAAAGAAGATAATTATGATGAAAATACTTTAGAATACTTAGCCTAGCAAGTAAGAGCTTCTATAAGTGAAGTAAAAGATGAAAAAATTAAAACACAGTTATGAAAATGACTTGATATAATTAAAAAAATTGCTGAAATTGAAAAAAATGATCATGATGAAGAAGAAGTAAAAAATCTAGAATCAATGATCGATAATTTATAATTTAATTTTTATAATTTAATTAATATGAACGGTTTAGAAAATGCAAGAAATACTTCTCAACTTGTAGAGAAAATAAAAAGTTACGAGAAAGCTAATGAATTATAAGTAAATGACTTAAACAATTTCTCTCCAGAACAACAAAGAGATGCTGCAAAGGCAGTTGCTAATAAACTTCGTATGTGAAATAAACATAGTTATCCTGATGCAAAACCTGTTGATCCAATTGCAGTCGGTAGTGCTATAGTTTATTGAGATAATAAAATGGATGAATCTATTAACCCTATAGACAGCACAGATGATTCTACTGTAGATGAAAAATGAAATAATACAATAACATGAGGTAAATCGATTGATTGAAAAAAAATAAGCTAATCATAATGATTAGCTTATTTTTTTTCAAATTTTATTTATATTTACTATAATCAAACATCTTCATTTCACTATCTACTTTTCTGATTAAATCAAGAATTGTAGAAACTAGGATTATAAGTCATGCTCATGAAATCAAGAAATCTACTTGTTGTCCTGGCATTAGTTTTTGTAATATGTAAGGTAATACAGCAATTAATGCTAAGAATGACCCTCAAAATAAATTTAGATGTGTAGATACTTTAGATAAATACTCAGCAGTTTCACTACCTGGTCTAATACCTGGAATATAACCTCATCTTTTTTGAATACTTTCAGATACTTGATCAGTATTGAAAGTAATAGAAACATAAAAGAAAGAGAAAATCAATACGAATGCAAAGTAAACAACTATAAATATCCATCCTGGATTTTGCATACTAAAATATTGTAACAATAATTTTCATATTTTTGCAGTATTTTCTGCAGTTGAATTAGCCATTATTTGTCATACTATTCATGGAAATGTAACCAATGATATAGCAAATATTATTGGTATCATTCAAGCTTGATTAATTCTTATTGGAAAATAAGATTTTTCTTCTCTTCATGTTTTAGTGTATATAATTGGAATTCTTCTATTTCATTCAGTAAACTTAATAATAATATAAATAATTGCAAGTGTTGCCAATAAAAGACCTGCAAACAAAGCATAATTTCATAATGCTATATGGCTTATAATAACTGAAGGAACACCAGATAATACTCAAGCCATAATTATGATACTAATTCAATTTCATATTCAATATTCAGTCATAACTTCTCATAACCACATCAAAAATATTGTTCATGCAGTTACTACAATCATTGCAAGAACTACTACTTTCCAGTTCATAATATCTATAATAGAACCATTTGCTAAGTTATTTAACAATAAAATCATTCAATAACTTTGTAAAAAAGCAAGTGGTAAAGTTAACCATCTAGTTATTTTATTAATCTTTCTTTGTCATTGCTCTCATTCTTTTTGCATATCTCAAATCTTTGGTACTATAACTCAAAGTAGTTGAATAATAATAACTGCATTAATATATGGTGATAAACCCATAAGTATGATAGAAAAGTTTTCAAGTCAACCTCACATCAATGCACTAAACATAGATAATCACTTTTGTGAATCTATTATTGATTTTAATCATTCTGTATTTGCTCCAGGTAAAGGAATAACTGATAAAAGTTTATAAACTAATACAAGTCATAATGTCGCAATTATCTTAGTCTTTAAAGATTTTACAGCAAATATAGATTTAATATGGTTTAATATCATATATAGATAGTTAAAGATTAGTTATTTTAAAAAATAAGTTGTAACTCTAATAAATTATAATTCAATTGTTAAACAAGTCAATTTTATATTTTTTCTTATATAGAAAAAGTAGTAAGTATAAGTTAAACTTATTACTTACTACTTATACATTATTTAGTAATTTCAATTATTGTTATAGTTCAACCTGCTTTTGTTACTGCTTCTTTTGCAGAGTCTGAGACTTTGTCTAAAGTTATATTTACCTTAGATTTTAGTTCTCCAGTACCAAGTAGTTTAACTCACAATTTTTTCTTTCTAATAAGTTTATTTTCAAGTAATACATCTTTATTAATTTCTTTAATTCATTTTCAAGCTAAAACTTCTAGATCTTTTAGATTAACAACATTATATTCTGTTTTAAATATAAAGTTTGAAAACCCTTTAAGTTTAGGAGTTCTTCTAAATAATGGAGTTTGTCCTCATTCGAACCGTGCTCACATTTTATGACTTCTAGCATTTTGTCATTTACATCATTTTCAACAAAAAGTTCATTTTCCAGATCAATTTCATCTTCATAATCTTTTTGAAGTTTTTCTAGCTCATAAATCAGGTTGTAGAGTATTTAAAGTTAACATAAAATTATAATTAATAATTAACAGTAGTAATTAACTAAAAAGTAATTACTTTTTAAAAGAAGTTATTGCTTTTAATGTGGCTTTTGCATTGTTTATCAAGTTTGTTGATCCAAATCTCTTAGCGATAACATCACCATATCAAGCAACATCTAATACTTTTCTAGTAGCTCATCAAGCAATAATTCAAGTACCTTTTGATGCTGGGTGAACCATAACTATTGCTGATTTATATTTTACTTTTATATCGTAAGGTACAGATCATTCTTCAATAGAAACTTCTACCATATTTTTTTTAGCATCATTTACTGCTTTCGCAATTGCTGTTACTACTTCTCAAGACTTTCAAGTTCAAAGTCAAATTTTTCATTTTCCATTTCAAACAAGCATTACAGCTCTGAATCTTAATTGTCTACCTCAAGCAGTAACTCTAGTTACTCTATCTACACTTAATAACTCTTCTCTAAACTCTTTTTCTACAACATCACTATGTGTATCTTTTTTATGTGTCGTATTTTCTTTTGGATTAGCCATAAAATATCACTAATTAAAAAATTAAAATTTTAATCAAGCTTCTCTAGCAGCTTCAGCCAATGCTTTAACTCTACCATGATAAGCAAATCAATTTCTATCAAAAACTACTTCTGTAACTTTTGCTTCTAAAGCTTTTTTTGCAATTTCTTCTCAAACTTTTTTTGAGCTTTCAGACTTTGTAAGTTTTCATTTTACTTTTATATCACTTGTTGCACATATAACCTTACCTTCTAAGTCAATAACTTGAGCATAAATAAAAGTATTACTTCTATATACACTTAGTCTTGGTTTATTAGTTCAAGCTAAATTTGCAGCAATTCTATTTTTTCTTTTAAGTCTTTTTAATTGTTTTTCTAACATAACAAATTAATTAATAATTAATGATTCTTATTTACCTGTTTTTCAAGCTTTTCTTCTTATTTGTTCTCAAACATATTTGATTCCTTTTCATTTATATGGTTCAGGTTTCTTTTTTGCTTTGATTTTTGAAGCAAATTGTCATACTAATTGCTTATCAATTCATGAAATGTAAATAACATTTTTTTCTTTTTCATCAGCAGAAATCTTTATTCAATCTGGAGCATTCATCTCTACTTTATGAGAAAATCAAATACTTAAAATAAGTTTTTTATCAGAAACAACTTCAAATTTATATCAAACTCAATTGATTTCCAAAGCTTTTTTATATCACTCACTTACTCATTTAACCATATTTGCAATTACTGCTCTAGTTGTTCACCATAATGCAGCAGCTTCATCTCAATTTGGAGATACAGTTATTATGTTATCTTCTTTTGTTATACTTACCAAATCTGAATGTTCAAAAGATAGTGTTCATAACTTTCATTTAGTAGTTATTTTGCTTCCTTCTAAAACAACTTCAACATTTTCAGGTAGTGTAATAGGTAATTTACCAATTCTAGACATATTTCTAAATTTTAAATTTTAAATATTAAACTTTATATAAATATAAAATTTATTAAAATACTTCACAAATTAATTCACCTCAAACATTTAATGTTCTAGCTTCATATCCAGTAATAATTCATTTTGGAGTTGAAACTATATATATTCATTTACCATTTCTAGATTTTTTAATATCCTTTGATCAAATATATATTCTTTGACCTGGTTTACTAATTCTTTTAAAAGTAGGAATATATTTAGTAACTCTAATATCGTTTAATTTAACAGACAAGAATTTTTTATTATTATCTTCAGTAACTACTTCAAACTCAATAATATATTTGTTTTTCTTCATTATTTTCAATATATCAGCTTTAATTCTAGAATAAGGCAATTTAACCTCTTCTATTCTAGACATATATGCATTTCTCAATCTTGTTAATAAATCTGCTATTGGATCTATTATCATAAAAACTAAAATTAATAAACTAAAATGATTATTTTTATACAATTACCAGCTTGATTTTCTTACTCATGCTAGTTCTCATGCATTTGCTTTTTCTCTAAAACAAATTCTACATATTCAATAATTTCCTAAATATCCTCTAATTCTTCAGCACATATTACAACAATTAAAAACTTTAGTAGCAAATTTTGGTTTTCTTCAATCCGCAATTGCTCTTAAAAACTTAGTTTTCAATTTATTAGCTTTAGCTATTTTTGACTTTCTCATCTATAATAAATTATAAAATATTAAATACTATTTAGAAAATGGAAATCCTAATGAGTTTAACAACTCTCTTCCTTGTTCTTTACTTTTTGCTGTTGTTTTAACAGTAATTTGCATACCACTATTTTTTACAACATCATCTTGTGGAACTTCTAGAAATATAGAATGTTCTTTAATTCAGAAGTTATAATTTCATTCTTTATCAAAACTGTTTTTTGATATTCATCTAAAATCTCTAACTCTAGGTAAAACAATATTTATCAATTTTTCAATAAAATTATACATAGCATCTCCTCTCAATGTTACAGTTAATCAAACTGGCATTCATTCTCTTAGTTTAAAGTTAGAAATTGATTTTCTAGCATATCTAACAGTTGGAGCTTGTCATGCTATCAAAGCTAAATGGTCTTTTAAAACATTGTAGTCTTTGTTTCAAGTTCTTATATAAGTTCATATACCCATATTTAATACAACTTTTTCAAGTTTTGGTACATCCATTATATTTTCTATTTTTAAACTATTTTTTAATTTTCAAACAATTTCATTGTTATATTTTTCTCTAAGAGACATTTTATATCTTTTTAAAAAATAAATTTTATTTAATTAAAAAATCTTTTGGATCCTTTTTTAATTCTTTAACAGCTTTTTTAGAAAATCTAAAATTTTTGCTTTTTCCTTTTTCTAGAACACTAACAACTCATAGTCTAGTTGGTTTTTTTGTAAACGGACAAACAAGCATTACACAAGAAGCATCAATAGGTTTTTCTATTTTAACAATTTGTCATGGAGTTGTTCACATTTTTTTAATATGTCTAGTAGCAATATTAACTCATTCAAGCAAAACTCTATTATCTTCTTTAATAACTTTAAGTACTTTTGCTTGCTTTCATTTATCAGCTTCTTTTCAAGACATAACTTGTACTAAATCTCAAACTCTTATTTTCATAAATATTATAAAAATTAATTATAAAACTTCTGGAGCTAATGAAACAATTTTTTGGTAACCTTTTGCTTTTAATTCTCTTGCAACAGGTCAAAAAATTCTTGTTCATTTTGGATTTCCATCATCTCAGATAATAACACAAGCATTATCGTCAAATCTTAAATAACTTCAATCTGGTCTTCCTATTTCTTTACTTGTTCTAACAACAACTGCTTTAACAACTTTTTTCTTTTTAATAGTTCCATCAGGTAGTGCTTTTTTTACACTACAAACAATGATATCTCCAATAGAAGCATATCTTCTATGAGATCAACCTAAAACTTTTATACATAATACTTCTTTTGCTCAAGTATTATCAGCAACATAAAGTCTAGTTTCTACTTGTATCATATCTTTAAAATTAGCAAATTACAAATTATAAGTTAATTGTTATATTAATCTTTTACTATTTCCCATCTTTTAAGTTTAGACAAAGGTCTAGTTTCAATTATAACAACTTCATCTCATTCTTTACATAAATTTTGTTCATCATGTGCATAATACTTACTTGTTACTTTGTAACTTTTTTTGTATTTTGGATCTTTCTTGTAAGTATTAATAGATACAACAACTGTTTTATCCATTTTTGAACTTGTAACGATTCCTTTTTTTGTTCTCATTAAATATAAATTATACAAATAACTTATTAAACTGTTTTATTCAAAATAACAACCTTTAATCTTGCAATATATCTTCTCAAAAATTTTACTAGATGTGTTTGTTTTAACTCATCTGTTTTTAACTTCATTGTGATATTAAAAAGTCTAGATTGAGCTTCCTTTAGTTCTTTTTTAAGATTATCTAAAGTTAGTTCTTTTAAACTTTTTGTATCTTTAAGTTTTAAATCTTTTAATTCTTTCATATTATTTTATTAATCAACTAATATTTTAGTTTTAACTGGTAATTTATAAGAAGCAAGTCTAAAAGCTTCCCTAGCAACTTCTGGTTTTACTCATGTTAATTCAAACAAGATTCTACCAGGTTTTACAGGGGCTCTATACATTTCTACAGATCATTTTCAACCTCACATTGGAACTTCTAATGGTTTCTTTGTAAAAGGTATTTGTGGGAATATTCTAATCCAGATTTTACCTCATCTTTTTATATATCTAACCATCGCTCTTCTTGCAGATTCTATTTGTCTTGAAGTGATAAATCATCTATCAAGAGTTTTAATCGCATAGTCTCAGAAAGCTATTTCACTTCATCTAATCGCAAATCATTTTAATCTTCATCTTTGCAACTTCCTATATTTTGTTTTCTTTGGTTGTAACATACGAAAATTTTACTTAGTATATAAATTTTTTTTAAAAGTCAAGCTTATTTGTTTTTTTCTTAAAAATATCTCCTTTATAAATCCAAACTTTTAATCAAATTGTTCAATAAACTGTTTCTGCTCTAGCAGTAGAATAATCAATATCAGCTCTAATTGTTTGAGTTGGTATGTTTCATTCTTTAAATGTCTCATTTCTTGCAATTTCAGCTCAATTTAATCTTCATGAAACTTTTATTTTAATTCATTTTGCTCATTTTTCTATTGCTTTTGAAAGAGCTTGTTTAATTGCTCTTTTATAAGGCATTCTTTTTTCTACTTGGTTAGAAATAGAGAAAGCTACTACTTTAGCATTTAGATCTGGTTTTTTAATTTCTTTTACATTTAATACTGCTTTAAATCAAATTTTCTTTGAAACTAAAGCTTCAATTTTATCTTTATTTTCTCATGTTTTACCCAATATCAATACAGTTTTTGCAGTATAAACATCTATATTAATTGAATTGTCATTTTTTGAAATAAATACATCTCAAACTGGTATTCAATTTAATTCTTTTTTTAAAATATCTCTTATAACCAAATCTTCTTTTAAAAAATCTTTATATGAATCTTTAGTTGAAAACCAAGATGATTTCCAAGTTTTGATATAAGGTATTCTAAATGCTATAGTACTAACTTTATGTCACATAATTCTTAATAATTAATAATTAATAATAGAATGGATCAATTTTTTTATTTTACTTGTAATTCCAATATTACATTAGATGTTCTTTTTAATATAGAGTGCATTCTTCATCTAGAAATAGATTGTCATCTTTTATACACAATTCATTTTGTAACAATCAAGCTTCAAACATACAAATTATCTATTTCTTGGTTATTGTTATTTTCAGCATTTTTCAAAGCAGAATACATAACCTTGTAAAGAATCTTAGCTCATTTATTTGGAGCAAATCTCAAAAATTTTAAAGCATCATCAACTTTTTTTCATCTAACTACTTCTGCAGATACTCTTAACTTCTTTGGAGATATTCTTACATTTTTTAAATACGCTTTCATTATATAAATATTAAAAGGTTAAAAGTGTAAAAGATAAATATTTTATCTTTATAACTATAAAATTATTTCTTTTGTCCTGGGTGTGCTCTAAATATTCTAGTAAAAGAAAATTCTCATAACTTATGACCTACCATATCTTCAGTAACAAAAACTGGAGAATGAACTTTACCATTGTGTACTCAAAAAGTATGTCAAACAAACTCTGGTATAATAGTACAATCTCTTGACCAAGTTTTTATTATAGTTTTTTTACCTTGTTCATTCAACTTAAGTACTTTTTTAAAAAGTCTGTCATATATGTATGGTCATTTTTTTAAACTTCTTGCCATAAATTTAATTAATTAACAATTAATAATTAATAATTAATAATTTTAATGAGTTTTTGAATTTAAGAATTCCTTAATTATTCATTATTCATTATTCATTATTAATTTGTGTTTTTACTTCATTAATCTTCATTTTTTATCTTTAAGTATCCATTTATTTGTTGTTTTCTTTCTACTTCTTGTTTTCATTCATAGAGCTTTCTTTCCCCATGGAGTCTTTGGTGCTTTCATTCAGATTGGAGTATGTCATTCTCATCCTCAATGTGGATGATCAACTGGATTCATAGATTTTCAAAGTACTGTTGGTCTTCTTCACATCCATCTTGATCTTCAAGCTTTACCTATAACTATCATATTATGATCAGGATTTGATACTTGTCATAATGATGCAAAACACTTTTTGTGTACTAATCTTATTTCTGAAGAAGGCATTTTAACTTGTGTATATTCTCATTCTTGAGATACAATAGTTCAAGATGTTCCAGCAGATCTAATTGAACTAGCTCATTGTCATACTATCAATTCTAGGTTGTATACTTGTAATCAAACTGGTATATTTCAAATTTCCATTCTATTTCCTGATACTAAAGGAGCTTCTGTAGCAGTAACTACTTTATCTCATACTTTCATAGCTTTATGAGCTAATATATATCTTCTTTCTCAGTCTTTATAACAAACCAATGCTATATATGCAGTTCTATATGGATCATATTCAATAGATTCAACTTTAGCAACAATATCTTTCTTGTCTGCAAAGTAAAAATCAACTAGTCTATATTTTTTAGCATGTCATCCTCCTTGATGTCTAACAGTTATAGTTCAAGTATTATTTCTTCAAGCATTAGATTTTAATTTAACAGTCAATGATCTATTAGGTTTCTTTACAGTTACCTCTTCAAAAGTATATCATGTCATAGATCTTCTACCTGGAGTAGTTGGTTTAAATTTCTTTATAGCCATATTAACTAATTAGTTATTAATAATTTTTTCTTATTTTGTTATAGAAAAATCAATTTTTGCTTTTTTATCTTTCAAAGTAACATAAGCTTTTTTAGTAGCTCTTCTTTTAAATTGTATTCCTTTTTTTCAATATTTAAATTTTTCTACAGTTTTAACCATATTTACTGAAGCAACCTCAACTCCGTATATTTCACTAATTGACTTCTTAACATCAATTTTTGTGGCACTATTATCAACTTGGAATGCATATCAATTTTTTGACAATTCCATCTGTGATGCCTTCTCAGAAAAAATAGGTTTTTTTAGTATCTTGTAAAGTCTCATAATAATTAATTAAAAAATTATTTTAATGTATTTAATTTAGTCAAAGAATCCTTTAATAAAACTAAAGTTTTATATTTTAACAAATCAGCAATATTTAAATAATCAACTAAAATTGGTTTAATATATGTAATATTTGCTGAAGATTTATGTAAAACCTCATTCTTTGTTGGCATAGTCAAAAGTACATTTTTTGTATAAGGTAATCTTGAAAAAATCGTAGCAACAGTTTTAGTTTTAATTGAATCTAATTTAATATCATCAACTACAACTAATTCGTTGTTTCTTACTTTTGCAGACAATGCACAAAATAAAGCTTTTCTTCTTTCTTTTTTATTCATATCAATTGAATAGTTTTCATTCTTTCTTGGTCCAAAAACTATTCATCATTTTCTTCTTACAGGAGATCTAGATGATCATGCTCTTGCATTACCTGTATGTTTTTGTTTATATATCTTTCTTGTAGAACCTCTAACTTCTGATCTAGTTTTTGTATGAGCTATACTTGTTCTTGCATTAGCAAGTTGATATACTAGAGCTCTATGAATTAATCATTCATTAACCTCTAATCAAAATATACTAGGATCTAGTTCTACAACTCAAACTTCTTTTCAATCTTGGTTATAAACTTTTGTTTCCATCTAAAAAAATATTATTAATTTAAAATTATTTTAACTGAAGAGTTTCTTCCTCATGGTACTCATCATCTTACTCAAACTACATTTAACTCTTTATTCACTAATTCAACTGGCACTTTTTTAATTGTTACTTTTTCATTTCACATATGACCGTGCATTTTTTTACCTTTATGTGTTCTTCTTGGTTTTCTGTTACCAATAGAACCTAAAGCTCTATGAAATTTTGATCATACTCTTCATGGTCCTCATGAAAAATTATGTCTTTTCATAGCTCATGCAAATCATTTTCATTTTGAAAATCATTCAATAACAACTGATTCAACTCATTCTAATAAATTTAATCCTAATTCATCTCATACATTATATTTTTCTAAATCACACTCTTCACAAAAAAATTCTCTTATTTCACTAAAACAATTTAAATTTAGAGATGTTTTTCAATCTTTTAAAGTTAATTCTTTTTTATTTTTTTGGTCAACTACTCACACTGAAAAAGCACTATAACCGTCTTTTTCAATAGTTTTTTTAGCAACCACCTTTAAAACTGGGATTTCTAACAAAGTAACTGGAATAAATTTATATCCTTTAATTACCCTTGTCATCTCTAGTTTTTTAGCTATCAATCAAGGCATATATATTTTTATTAAAAAATAAGCCAGAGGTTAAACTTGTCTTTGTATTCAAAGCAGTTTAACTTAACCTCGTAAAATTTAACGTATACAGATATTTTTGTATAATTTACAAAAAGTGAGGGTATTGTATTAAATAAATTTTATTTGTCAAAAGAATTTTTTATTTTTTTGTATAATTTATATAAAATGACTAAATGAAGTGATTACTATGTAGATAATTTTTTATTTTCTGATAAGAAATTGTTTTTTGAAATCACTTTTTTCCCTGTTTCTTTTTCAAGTTGTTTTCTTGCAACACCTGAAACATTTCATCATCTATTACTTGCTTTTTTAATCTTTTCAAATCCGATACTATTTTCTTCTTTTATAATTTCTGTTGTTGAAGCTTCAGCAAGCATATTAAACACTAGCTCTAAATTTGTCATATTGTCTTTTAGAGATTCTTTTTTCAATCACTTTAGGTCTTTGTATTCACTTGTAGTCATATCTGACCAAGACTTCAAAATCTCATTTGTCAAAATTGCATACTGTGTTCACTCTTTTATTCATCTATCATTCCATTCGCCAGTAAGTTCCTTCCTAATATCTATAGATTTAAGTCTTTGTTTAATCCATTCTTCACTATATCATCTTTTTCTATAATTACTTATAGCTCTTTCAAATGCCAATTCTGGATCATAAATCTCATTAATCCTCTCGTCTCATACTTTTGCAAGCCACATCTTGAATGGTTCTGCTTTTTTACTAGGAATACTTTGAATAAGTCTTAAAATAGTTTTTGTATTTCCTGCATCTGTAAGGTAATGTTTTCAATCTCTAGCTTTCATTTTCAGTTGACTACAAATTGTAGTCAACTCGCTTCATTCTTGTTTCAATCTAGTTTTTAATACACTCCAATATTTTCTTGGATTTGGACTTTCTGTCAAAGCCTCAATAATATCAACAATAGAAAAATACCAGTCTCACTCTTCACTGTTCCACACTTTTCTTATCTCTTTTTGTTCGAAAATTGCTAATTTTGTTTCCATAGATTATATGATTTAAATTAAATATATACTTATTATATACTTTTTATTTAAAAATGCAAGGGGATTTTAAAATATTTCTTTAATCTTCTCATAAATCTTATACATTGCTAAGCTGTCTTGTCAACAATATAAAAGCAAGTTTTTTATTTGTTTTTCTTTTTCTTTTCACTGTATCTCTCAAGAAATTATCTGATTTAAAACTTGCATAGCAACAAGTCAATTTGGTACTTCCATTCAATCATAACTCATCTCTGGTATTAATGCAGGAAGAACATATTTTATGGAATTTGATCATTTAAAATCAAGAGAATAATAATATCATTTTTTGAAAATATCCATCAAATCATAAGTATTTGTATTTATAAGTTCAAATGATTCTCTAAACTCTGGGAAAGTTTCTGCAATTTCCTTATTTCTAGTATTTTCAAATGGAGAATACCATACAATAAAAGTCTTATCTAAATCATCTCAAATATCATTTAAAAATTCTTCAATTAAATCTTTGTATCATCCTGTTATTATTTTTTCACTTTCAAAATCTACTTTATTTTCATTATGCTCTATTTCCATTTTTTCTACATTTCTATCTCAAACTCATACTAAAACTCATCCAAAATGTTCTATTTTTCAGTCTTCATAAACTTTATGTAAACTGTATTGAACAACTGCATGTTGGTATGGAGTTACTCAGTTTAAAAAAGGAATAGGTACAGAGCAAGATTCATAATCATAAAAACAAATTGGGTATCTAAAATTTACAAATTCTCATTCTATAGCATTTTTATAAATTAAATCTCATTCATTTTTAGCCTTAAAGTAATTTTCTATATATTTTCTTGCACTTCCTTCTTCTCAACTGGTTGTATTGAAAAGATTTTTATCTTCTAAATCTAAAGAATCGAGCTTCAGCTTATTATTATAATACAAAGTTCTAACTGCACTTTGATGAGATAATCATTTGCCGAAAATAGTTCAGAATTGTCTATCTATTCAAAAATATTCTAAAGATTTACTTCAAGAAAAAGGGTGAATTCTATTAAATTCTTCTTCAGATAATATAAGTTCATTTCTAATTAGTTTGATTTTTTCTTCTATTATCACAGAATTAGTTAAATAATCTTGTATCGTTTCTTCTTTTTCATCATCTTCAGCTTTTAAAATAACTATTTTTTCTATATCAACTTGGTCTAGTACTACGATTTTTTCAAGTTCTATATCTCAATTTTTCTTATAATCACTATTTAAATATGCATAATAATAATTATTCAGTTCTTCTAATCATTCAGATTTTAACACTTTATTTATAACATATTTTTGAAATGACATATCTGATAAAAATCTATTTTCTAGATTTCAGGTATTTTTATTTTTAACTTTTTTAAAAATTTTATCTTTTCTTACTCAAGTTTTCGCTTTTACTTCAATCAAATCATATTTTCAATTTTGATTTAGTTTAAGATAATCTCATCTAATAAAAAGTCAATCAATTAAAAATCAAGGTTGATAAATAAGTTTTTCTTTGTTTTTTATTGCTTCTATTGTTGCTTTTATGTTTCTATCTCTTTTTTCCTTATAAGTTTCTTGTACGAGACGAATATCTTCATCTTCTTCATTAAGTGGATTTTTCTCATTATTATCTTTGAAAACATCAAGTCTTGATAAACTATGTACTTTAAGAAAATAATTTCCTATCAAGTCTTCGACTTTTTGTCATAATTCAATAAGTTGTTCAGAAGACTCTTCATCTTCTAATCACATTATCTTATTGTAAATATTTAAATCATTATGTTTCCACCAAGCAAGTTTTGGAAATTCACAATAATCAACAAAAAGTGATTTAGTTATTGTTATCATAGGTAATTATTTAATACTATTATAAACAAACACATTTAGATATAAGCCATTTGATAATTCAATATTTAATGATTTATAAACAAAGCATTGTTCCCATTTTTCATTTATATATTCTTCAAGTTCTTGAGTCTTGTATTTTTGTATTTTCTCTA
>SAAG01000072.1 GCA_010119095.1 Candidatus Altimarinota bacterium | reverse complement strand
ATAATTCAATATTTAATGATTTATAAACAAAGCATTGTTCCCATTTTTCATTTATATATTCTTCAAGTTCTTGAGTCTTGTATTTTTGTATTTTCTCTAGTTTGTCAGAAAAAGTAATAAGTATAAACGACTTTTTATGTTTTTTATTAATTATTGGATTAAAATCTGTTTTTTCTTCTAAGATACTTAATTTATCTATGTCTTTCTTCCAAGAATTCAAAAATTCTGAGTACTTGTTTTGCCATCATCCTAATGCCCAGCATCTTTTAATCTCTATTAGAAAATCTTCTTTTTCCACTATCCTTAAATCATATTCTGCAATTACCTTACTATCTACAAATAAATCTGATTCTACTTCAATGACTTTATAATCATTTTTAAAAAACATATATAACCAGATTCTTATCTGTTCTTCTTTTGCTATTGTATAGGTTAATCAATTGTTATTAATTAATATATTTATCTCATCTTTTAAATAATTTAAAAATGCATTCCGATATGTCTCAGTGTAAAGTTTTGAGTTAATCATAATATATATTAGTAATTATTATAAGGATATTTTATAGTCTCATTTCAAAATTTGATTTCTTTAGGTAAAAGTGAGTTTTCAAGATGTTCCTTTTCCATATCTAGACTAAAATCACAACATTTTTTTATGTCTTTTCATTTTGAACGAAAAGGTAAAACTGAAATAAATTTTTTTCATTCTACAGTATTTCTCACAGAAGTAATTATAGGAATTATATCACTATCTCATGATATAATTACAGCATCATCAAACTTATTTTTTACAGCATCTTCAAATATTTGCAGTACTATATTTACATCTGTTCTTTTTTCTTCATGAGTACAATACTCTATTTTATTTGGAATAACTTTATCTCACAATGTTTTCTCTAGATAATCCAATATCTTTGATCATAAAATTATTTCTATGATTCTATTTGATTTTTTCTTAAACTTTCTAGTAACTTCACTAAATTTTCATAATCTTATAGTTACTCATACTGACATCAAAGCTTTTACATAATTTTTATGTCTTTTTGTTTTTTTATCATTCCAGATAGGATAAGCACTGAAAAAATATACTTTATTTAATTTTTGAGTTTTTTCGTCTATATAATTTTCTGAAAGTTTTCTTAAATCAATCCATTTATATTTATCTCCAAGCTTCTCAACTGCGTGATATAAATTGAATCAATCAATGTAAACATTTACTTTTCTTTTATCCATAATTCTGTATTTAAAAAAACCCTAGGGGTAAACACCTAGGGGATGGATAAGTCACCTTGCGGCCTTATCTCGGATAGTGTCCACATATTAATCTTTTTTTTATATTTGTCCAATATATTTTAGACTTTTTTGTATAGTTTTTACAATGTCATTTATTGTTTATTATTTCAACCATCAATTTTTACTGGACTTGGAGATGGTGTATCACTTTTTCTAAGAGGTTCTTTTTCAGAATTAGTAACTGGTATATTTTTTTTATTACACATTTTTTAATAAATTTATAGAATAAAATATAAATAAGATTATTATTGATAAAATCAAAAATAATCTTGCAAAAAATACTCATTTTTTTACTTTTTTAATATCTTTGTTTTCTGGAACATCTTTTTTATTTTTGTTATCAGTAATCTCATTTTCATATACTCTATCAGTAATCTCTATTTGTTTTTCAAATGACTTTTTTGAATAATTAAATGTGATTAATAATAAGATTAATGAAGAAATTGCAAATATCCAAGAAATAATAATAAAAATAGCCAATTCATAAGTGTCATTTTTTTCTATAAAAGCTACTGAAAAAGATAAAACTCAGGCTGAAAGATAAATTAATAGTTTTGATTCTTTATCAGATACATTGTGTTTTTGCCTAATTAAATAATTTCTATAATCAATATAATCAGCATGGTTAATTTTTTTTCATTCACTAATTTCTCATATTTTATCTTTTAAAAAAAGATTTTTAAAAAATTTTATCATAATATTATTATTAATTAACTCCCTAAAACTACTTTCCTCTCCTCCTCATCAAGTCCATATAAATCAAAAACCATATTGTCTATTTCTTTGTCACACTCATCTATTTGAGTTTTTATACTCATTAAATCTTGCTTTTTTGTTTTAAACCAATTCATCAAATCTTCTTCATCTGACATGGAGATTTTTTTGATATTTAAAGCTTTTTTGAATTCTATAAAATCAAGTTCATAAAACTTTTCAAGTTTTTGATTTATCTTTTCTAGAGCAAATCTATTTTTTAGAAATTCTAAACTAGAATTTAGTTTTTCTTGTAATTCTTTGTTTTTACTAAGCATAAAATCTGCTTTTTCTATGAATGGTTGTTGTTGTGAAAGGGGGATGTTTTTAATAGGAATAGATAATAAAGGTCCTTTATCAACTTGAAGTAAATCTCAAGTTAATTTTCAATTGTACTTAAGCCAAAAATTAGAAATTGAAGAGTTTAAAATAGCAGATAAATATTTTAGATTTATTCTATCTGTTTTTATTACATTTAATGCTCTGCTACAATAGTATTCATCCTCTGTATAATAAAAAGCAGGTTTACTAACCCTTGTTCAGGCAATCATTTTAGCTCAGATTTTAAAAAACTTCTCATCTCTTTCTCTATGTAAAAAATAATATGGTTTATTTGGTGTTTTTAATTTAATTCTTGCCTCTATAAGATTTTGTTTATTAGGTTCAAAATGATTAAATATATTTTTATAATCTTCTATCCTTTTTCATTCAAAATTAGCATTTGTTAAGTAAATTATATATTTATCTTGATTTCAAGAAGCATATTTTCAACTATTAGTATAAAACTTTTTAATAAATTTTTTCTCTTCATTAAAAAATAAATCATCGTTAGTTAATAAATAAGCCTCATCTGGAGCTCACACAATTCATTGAGCAACTTCTTTATCTTCTAAAATAAAATTTCTATTTTTATCCATTTTATCCAAAATAATTGCATTTGTATCATTTTGAAAAGATATATTTTTTCAAATTAAAGAATTTTTATCAATTTGAGATTTATAATTAATAAATCAATTTCCTATAATTTTTGAATTTAAAAAGTTTCATATTTCTAAATCTGTTGTGTTTTTATTAATTATTTTGCTATAATTAGTCTTATATTTAAGATTATCTTTTTGTTTTTTTATGACAAATATCATTGTTTGAATTCAAGCATCTTCAAAAATTTTAAAATCTCAAAAATCTACAAAATCTATAATTTTTCAGACATCTAAAACCTTTTCTCTCATTATAGAAGCTCAAGCATTTGTAATCCAATTATTTGGTGCAATATAACTTATATATCAATCATCTTTTAACCAATCTAATCATTTACAGGCAAAAAATTGCCATAAATCCATTTTTCATTGATAATACTTATTGTTTTTCAATCATTCAAAAGCATTTTTGTTTACAAACTCTTTTATATACGGTGGATTCCCCACAATTACATCAAATCCCCTAGATTCTGAATCAAGTTCAGAATGACAGAAAGGAAACTCTTTTTCCCATTTAAAAGCTTTATCTCCTGCAACACTTTCATCATCAATTAAACTATTTCAACACTTGATATTGCTATCAAGATTTGCAAGTTTTTTTCATTTTGAGGCAGTTCTGAGCCATAAACTAAGTTTTGTAATCTCTACACTTTCTTCGTTTAAATCTACTCAATAAATATTATTTTGTAGGATATTCTTGAAATCATCTTCTTTTTGCATGCTTATACTTCAAGTTAAATCTTCAAGTTTTTTTGCTATTTCTTTATTTTTTTCTAACAAGAAATCAAAAACTTTAACCAAAAAAGCCCCACTTCAACAAGCAGGATCTAAAACCTTGATATTTTGTACTTTTTCTTGAAGTTCACTGTAAACTATTATTGCCCTTTTCTCATAGTTTTTATCTGTAATTTCTTCTTTTAAATTATGCTTTTCTTTTAGTTCTTCTTCCCGCTCATCTATCTTTTTTCCTACACTATTTTTCACGATATAATCGACTATATATTCAGGAGTATAGAAAATCCCGTCTTTTTTTCTTTTTGATACTGTTTTTTCTTCTTCGTTAAGATTAATCTTACTTTTTATCTCTTCTATATCACTAATTGACTGTTCAAAAATATGACCTAAGATATTTACAGATAAATCATTAGCAAAATCATATTCTCACAAATCCACAAATTTTTTACAAATATCATCTCATATAACTAATTTATCCAGTTCTTTATCCTCACGGAATAAACCTCAATTGTATCAATTTGGGATTCAAAGTTTTTCACTTCATCTATCTACTCATCTAAAAAATACTTTTAAAACATCCCATGGAGTAAACCCGATTTCTCCAGCTTTTAAAATATTTTCATTTAGTTTTCAACTTGGCAAAAGTCCCAAATCTTCACAAAAATGTATAAAAATAATTCTATCAATAATTGTTTGTGTCTTATTTAAAGCCAAATTAACTTCTGATTTTTTAAAAGAATTATGTTTTATTATGTCTTTAAATAACTCTTTTCTTAGATTTGAATACTCACTATAAAATTTTTTTGTAATTTCTTTTTCCTGAGTTCTTATAATTGATAGCAAACTTTTTGTATTACTATCTCATTGTTCTCTAATCAGATTATCTTTACATAGTAGATAATAAAATACTCTGAAATTATAATAATTGTCTTTGTCATCAACTAAATCTGTTAAAGTCCAAACTTCAAAATCATAATAACTATCTATATAAAGTCTTGTCTCATAGAAATTTGAAACAATTACAAAATCACATTCCTTAAAATATGGTTTGTATTTAAATGCTTGTTGTACTGGTGTTAGATTTCCTGCTCTTTGTTGTGGTTTATCTAGTGAAGTTTTTGAGTCTTTTAGTTCTATTACTACTTTCATAATCTCATTATCACTAGCAAAAAATCCCAATCATAAGTCTGCTTTTTGTCATCATTGTAATACTTTTGGTTGGAATTTTCTATTATAGATTTCATTTTCACTTAGACTAGCATATCATAGGATTTTTCAAAAAAAATCATCTCAAAAAGGTCATTCTAGTTCTTCTTCTTTTTTGTTATGAAATTTTTGGGTTTTATAAAGATTCTCCCAAGATTTTAGTATATTTATTTTATCTTCTAAATCAGGGATTATAAAGTTTTGTAATTTATCACTGATTATATTGTTCTTGAATAATTTAGCCATCTTTTGAAATAAAAAAGTAGTGTATAACTAAAGTATAATTATTTTTTATATTTTTCAAACATTTTAATTTTTTGGTATGAATTGATAGTATAAAAGATCCTGAAATAAATTCAGGATGACAATATAGTGAATGGATTGCTTCGTACCTCGCAATGACAATTTAGACTGATTTAATAAATTCCCACCTTCGCAGGAATGAAGGAATATATTAAATCTTCTTTCTCTTAAAAAAAGCCTTTGGAGAAATATTTTCTCCACTAAAATCATAAAATAGTTCACTTGCTTTTTTTGTGCTTCAGGCAGAAAGGATTGTTTCTAAAAACTTCTTTGCTGTTTTTTTGTCAAAAATACCATTTTTTTTGAACTCTTCCCATACTTGTGCTTCGATGATTTCTGCCCGCATATAACTATAATATCAAGCACTATATCATCAATCAAAAATATGTGAAAATGATGAATACATCTTGTAAGAGATGTCTTTTTTTAGTATAGAATAGTCATTGATTAAATCTAGTATAAATGAGTCTAATTCTATGATATCTTCTGTTGGGTTTTTACTATGTAAAGTCATATCTAGTATTGCAAATTCATTTTGTCTAAGAGTAAAATTTCAACTTCAATAAGTTTTTAATTTATCCATTATTTTTAGCATCTTTTTTGGAATTTTTGTTCAATTTTCGTAATGACTTGCAAATAGATTTAGAGATTCTTCT
>SAAG01000207.1 GCA_010119095.1 Candidatus Altimarinota bacterium | reverse complement strand
AGATAAAGAGTTTAGATCAAAAACAGTTTATGTATTTGAAATAGATAAAGAAAAACAAGAAATCCTAAAAGAAAAACTTAAATCAAACTGAATCGTTATATGAAATTGATATGGCAAGCTAAAAGATGAAGTAATGAGAATAGCAAACTTCCCTGCAATTACTCTAAATGATTTGAAAAATTTGATTAGACTTTTGTAGAATTAAAAATAAAATAAAGATTAATTAATTTTAATCTTTATTTTATTATGAAAATAATAACTTGGAATGTTAACGGGATCAGAGCTGTGGCTCAGAAATGATTTAAAGAGTTTATCTCAAGCGAAAAACCAGATTTTTTATGTATCCAAGAAACTAAGGCTTTTGAGGAACAATTTTTGAAAGATGTATGACCTATTGACTGATACAATTATATTTGGCATGCTGGTACTGCTGCTTGATATGCTGGAACTGCAATATTTTACAGAAACAACATTGAAGTATTAAACGGTAGAAATCACTTTGAAGATGTAGAACACTTTCATACTGATTGAAGAATTACAGAAGTGAAAATAGCTGATTTTGTGCTTATAAATGGATATTTTCCAAATGGTTGAACTAGAGCTGATGGTACTGAGATGCTTGGTTATAAACTAGAATTTTACAATAAACTGATTGATTATATAAATAAACTTGTAGCATCCGGAGAAAATGTAATTATAACTGGAGATTTCAATATCTGTCACACAGAAATTGATATAGCTAGACCAAAAGAAAATGAAGATAGTATAGGTTTCTTACCTGTTGAGAGAGCTAAAATAACTGAACTTTTAAATAATTGATATATTGATACCTTTAGACATCTGTATCCAAATCAAAAAGATACATATAGTTGGTGGAGTTACAGGGCTTGAGCAAGACCTAGAAACATCTGATGGAGGTTGGATTATTTTGTTGTTAATAAAAGCTTTATAGATAGAATTATTGATATAGAATATATGACAAATATAATGTGAAGTGATCATTGTCCAGTTAAGTTAATATTAAATGATTAATTATGAATAGATACGAAAGAATGTTTTTTTCTAAATTTATTACTGAATGAAGTGAAGTAAAATATGTTGTTCACGAGCATTTTAT
>SAAG01000071.1 GCA_010119095.1 Candidatus Altimarinota bacterium | reverse complement strand
AATAGTATCCAATTTTAATCATTTTTTTCAAATATAATTGATTAGTTTTTTGTCAATTTCTATATAAGTTAAAGATGATTCATATCATTTTCATCTTAGTGGATTTTTATTTTCTATTTCAATTAACTCTTTAATAGTATGAACTCAATCTCAAATAATATGTGCAGGGATTCTTTTGATTCACAATATTACCTTGTCTCATATAACAAGTATTCTATACTCTTCTCACTTTATAAATTCTTGAATTATAAAATGATCTCAGTATTTTAATGATTCTTTTATCCCATAATTTAATTCATCTTTTGATTCTATTCATACAGTTACTCAATTCCCATGTCACTGATCTATAGGTTTTGTAACTAATGGAAATCATAAACTTGTTTTTTCTATATTAAAATACTTTAAATCTTTTTTACCTATATATATACTTTTAGGTGTTTTATATCAGTTTTTATCTAAGATAATAGTTGTTAATTCTTTATCATCTGATATTTTGTATCAAAGTGCAGTATTTCATCAAAAATCATTACTTTTAAAATACACCTCTTTTCAATTCCCTCTAATCACATAGAAATTTTTATTTGCTTGTAATATCTCAGTTTGAAATCATAGTTTTTTTGCTTCTGCAATGATAGTTTGAGAAGTAATTGAAAAATAAGTCATAAACTTTCACATAAAATAACAATTAAAAATAAAATATAAAAAAATGTTTTGTAATTTGGTTAATCATTAAATAAAATCTAGGTCTTCAATTTTGATTTTTCAAAGCATAAGTTTATCAATATTTCATCAAGCCTCAATCCATTTTTTGACTTGTATGTATCAATCTAGATAAACTTTGTCTTTTGAATAATAAGCTCATTGATTTTTTATTTGAGTGTCTTTAATTCATTTTTTAAATCTAGTTATAGTCTTAAAAACTTTAACATAATCATTTCATTTGAACTTAAATCAAATTTCTGCAAGTTCTTGAAAATTGAGTTTTTTTGCCATTTCTATCATATAATAATTCTGATAGATTGAATTTTTATCATAAGAATCAGGAAAATATTTTAAACTATTATAAACTGCTAATCATTCTTCTGTAACAATATAATTTGCTGTTCAATTTTCAAATATATTCCATCAAGTTTTTTTTCAATTCAAATATCTAACTAAATGAACTCATATTTCGTGAGCTATAATTCAGTCTAGCTCTTTTTCCCTAAATACTCAATCAATAGATACTCTTATTTCAATGTTTCATTTTCTTCTATTTAGGGAAATTCTAGACATATTTGAGGTTGATAAAACTACTTTAACATAATTTAAAAGTCAATTTTGTGATAAATAATCTTTAATATAATTTATAACATAACTATGATCTAACTTATCCCCCAAAATATCCTTATCAAACAATAATGTGCTTTTTGTTTCTGCTAGTTCAAATAATTCTTTATTAGATGCTCAAAATAGTAATAAATTAAATTTATTTATTTTAACATAATCTTGGTCTTTATATGCTTTAATAAGATTTATTTTTAAATCTAACTCATTTAGTTTTTCTATAAATAATTTTGAAAATAATGATTTAAATTCCAATCATTTTTTGAAATATGAATTTTTTAGCATTAAAATTTCATTTTCTAATTCTTTTATTTTTTCTCATGTGGGAAAATCATATTCAAATATAGGATTATAGGCTCAATTCATCTCTATAAATTTATTTAATTCATCAAAGAAATTTTGTGGTTTTAGAACACTTGATAAGCTTATTTTTTTATCAACTTTTCATATTTTAGAGTCTATTAATCTTAATATTGAAATTTCATTTTTATTAACTTTTTTAGGAACAAATATATCTATTTTCTTTATATTATATTCAGGTTTTATAAAGAAATCCTTAACAGTATTATTTCATAGAACTATCTCATTATCTTCTAGGGAATTATCAACTTGAAATTTTAAATTTTTAAATGTGATATTATTTTGTAGTTCAATAATATTATTTTTATTTAATTGACTATAAAGATACTCTGAAATAGTATTTAATTTATTATTTAGGTTTATTTTAATAACAACATCTTCATAACTATCTTCTATAAGTAATTTTCAATCTTGTGATAAATATAATACATTTCATGCATTAATTTGATTTGATAATTTTTCTGAAAACAAAGACTTAGACAATTCTACTCATTTTTCAGGCTCTGTAACTTTTAAATCTTCAATTTTTTCTAGTCTATTTTTTAATGGTAATAAACATACATTTTGAATTTCTAGTCAAGCCCTCGCATTTATTTCAAGTATTTTTGGTCACCCATTTGTAATAACCCAATCTAGAGCTAAGTATCATAAATTAACAAAAAATTGTGCTTTAGATGAGCCTAAAAGAATCTCGTCCCAAAAAGGAATCTCGTAACCATTCAATAAATTGAAGTCACCAGGGAAATTTTTCTTATAAACTTTTCGATTTATATACATTGTATTAATTACTCATGATCATACTTCGATTCACATTCATATTCCTCATTGAGCCAAATTTGCTTTTCATGACGACATTTTAGTTGGTACTCTTACCATAGCCGCAACGGGAACCAAATTGTAAACTATAATTCTTATATCAGCTAATCAAAATTCACAAAATCTTTCAAAACCATTTCATGGAATTAATTTTTCTTCAATAAATACTTTATCATAACCATAATTTAACGAAAAATCTCAATTTAGTATATCTTGCATATGTCAAAGCAAAAAATCTTCAGAAACTATATCATCTCATATTTTAAAGTTACCGTTTTTTAAGTTTTCTATTATCAGTATTCAGTTTCATTTACTTCAATAAACAGGTTTTATAACAAAATAATCCTCTTTTATTAATTTTATATTAAATGAATTTAGTTGTTTTTTATTTGAAATTATTGATAATGTTTTAGGTACATTAATCCCTCTTTCTTCTAAAAACACTTTTGTTTCTATCTTGTTATCTGCTAAATTTATTGAAGATTTTGGATTCAATTTTTTTATATAGTTTAGATTTCTTTCATTCATTGAAAGTATTCAAAAATCAAGCATAAAACAATGTTAAGTTAAAAGATTAAAGATTATTCTTCATGAAAATGTTTTTTAATTAAAGGTAAGAAACGGATATATTCAACTAATTGAAGTCATATGAATTTTCAGATTAATAAATTTATAAAAAACAATAAGATAAGTAACTCAGTATATGCTATAAATATATTCTGTATAAAACTTGATTTTAAAGTGAAATAAGCTACTCAAGAAACAAATATAAATTCAAATATATACATTATAAAACTAAGTGAAAATATTTTTCTCTCATCAGCAAATATCTTGTATACTATCATTGGAATTATAATAAATGGAAAAATTACTAGGTTTGATTTCAATACAAAAAAATCAATAAAATTAAACAGATTAAAAATTCAGATAATTATTATTGAGACTATAAGATAAAATATAAAAAATAGAGATAACTTTGTATTTAATAAAAAATGTATTTTTTTATATAATAGTTTCATAAAAAATATTGAAAACATCGCTGATAATGACAAAATCAAAGTAATTTCAAGGCTAAAAAGATATATACTTAATGCAAAAAATATAGGGTAGTATAAATTAAATATAGATATTCAAATAAATTGTCTAGTAAAATTGATTAGTGTTACAGAGACTCATATTGAGAATATAATTCAAAGTATTCCTATAGGAAATCACGATGCTATAAGTTTATTTGTAAAATTTGTAAGAAATAATAGTTTACTTGATTCATCAGTAAAAGATATTTGATGGATATTATACATTTTATCATTTACTATATCTGTTACTGATTTTCAGGTTGAAACATAATTTAAAAAATTTAAGAGATTAACAGGACTAAATGTGTAAATCTTTATATTTAAATTATTTATAAAATTACTTAATAATTTTTTAGAGAATATAAAATTGGAATCAGTTACAATAAAGATTTTCTTATTTGGAAAGTTTATGTTATAAATATTGGATAACTTATCAAATCATTGTAAAATCTCTAAATATTTTTGTGAATCAATAATTATAATATCTGAATCCCCAAAAGTATTTAATTCTTCTGTAACTTTAGATAAAAATTGTTCTTGAATAGAAGTTGTATTTTTAAACTCTAATATTATTTTAGTAAGAAGTATATTGTTTTTTTTGTAATCATCATCAAATGACAAATTTAAGTCGTTATTATCTGATATATATGAAACTATTTTAGAATATACATTAACTGTTTTTTCCAAGTCATATACACATCCTGATTCTTTTTCAATAATTTTAGCTCTTACATAAACATTTCAAGCTTCAGAAAAGATTATATTGAATTTTTCTGTTTTTTTCTCAGCTATTACTTTTCAGTCTTTTACTACTATATATGATACATCTATTAATTTATTACTATCTGTAACAAAATTATTTTTAATACTGAAGATTATGTTACTATTAACTTTTGAATCAAAGTTTCAAATTATATCATATTTATTTTCAATACATTCAGTTTCATTTGTTAGAGTATTTTCTTCTAAAGTTGAATCTCAAAAACAAGTCAAAAATGATAAAAAGACTAATAAAAAGGCAAGTATAGATTTCATGTTTATCAAAAAAAATAAATTTCTCATATCTTCATATTACAAAAAATACACAATTTTTCAAGTTTAAAATCAAAAATATTTTGTAATATATGAAAAAAATATATACTACTAAATATTAAAAACTAATTTAAGATTATGGATTACATTCTACTATTTGTCTGATTTTTTATACTTATAAAATGTGCTTGATATCTTGTTGATTGATCAAGTAACATTGCAACAAAGTATGGTATATCAAATCTAGTTATATGACTTACTATAGTTGCAATATGAACATCCGCACCAGAAATATTTATAAATACTTTTTCTGCGCTAAATTGAGAAACTTGATTAGCTTTCTGAAATGTAGTTTGATCAAACATCACAAATATATTATTAATTTTATGAGTATGAGCAATTATATATCCTCTTAAAGCTAAGAATTCAACAGTTTTTAAAGAAGTCCCTTTCGCATTACTAACTTCACTTTTGTTATTTTTTTTAACAAGCGATATTATTTTATCAAAACAAACATCAAATATTATTACTTTTTGAGATTCTCTTGCATTAATACTATTTTTTATAATTTTCATATCATATACTTTTTGAATTATGAAAAATATTGAAGAAGAACAAGAAGAACATTCATCTAAACTTTCTATAAAAAAATCTATATTTTATATAATCTGATGAGTTATATGACTTGCATTATGAGCTGAGGTAATAGTAGATTCTGCAAAATCTATTGCTGAAAATTTTTGAATATCATCAACAATAATAGGGTTAACGATAGTTTGAATATGAACAAGTTTACCAGAATTAGCAGCTTGAATTATTGCTTGTGTCAGAAAACAATGAGATATCCTTATATGAAACACTATATGATCACATATTATTAATATTACATTAGGTTTATCTATAACATGATTAATTACTCCTATTACTATAAAAAAATCCGAAATCATTTATATTTATTTTGAATTATCTGTTATTATATTATTAATGTTATTTTTATATGCATCAAACAATAGGTGAAGATTAAATAGAGTACATTGAATAATTTTTATTACATTTTATATTGCATACTTAACTTTTATTTGATTTAATATATAATTTATGCAGGATTTAGCTCCCCTTCTTTGATATTACGGTTTTTTAATTACTATGTTTTGACTTTGATTTTTTTTCTATTATTGAATGTGATACATGAAGAAAAAGAGAGATGAGAAAAAAGAAAAAGAATTACTTTCAAAGTAATTCTTTTATTTTAATAATGATGATTTATAAATCTCTGGTTTGTAGGATTTCAATCTGATAATTTCTATATTTTTATACTTTTCTTCTTGTTGTAATTTTTCTACAAATCCTTCTTGATCATATCATAGGCAAATTATATGTGGTTTATGTTTTTCAAGACATAAAAAAGGATTTTTTAGGTCGCCTAGTTCAACTATATCTGATAATTCTTC
>SAAG01000206.1 GCA_010119095.1 Candidatus Altimarinota bacterium | reverse complement strand
AATAATAACATGATGTTATGTTCCAGTAAGAGATGATATTTTTTTAAAATGATTGAAAAATTTATATAAAGTTTTCCCAATTGAGGATAGTGAAAATATCTCAAAGAAGATAATAGATTTTAAAGAAAAAAAACTAGAAAATTATTTAGAAAAAATAGATAGATTAAATGACAAGAAAAAAGCATTCATTTGGTCAGGAAAAAACACAAGATTTCCTTTCAATTCTCCTTATGGGTATGAGTATGTAAAGATTGCTGAATGATGTGATAATAGATGTAGTTTTTGTATAATACCGAAAATCAGGTGAAAACAAACTTCAAGACCAATTGAAGATATAATTAGAGAGATTATAAATCTAGTTAATTTATGAGTAAAAGAAATCGAAATTATAGCACAAGACACAACTAGATACGGGACTGACTTATACTGAGAAAGTAGACTTTTTGAGTTACTTGAAGAAATAGAAAAACTTCCATTAGATTTTAAATTTAGATTATTTTATCTTTATCCAGATATACTTACTCTGGATAACATAAAAAAACTAAAAAACTTTAAGAAATTTATTCCATACTTTGATTTACCAGTACAACACATAAGTCCAAAAATATTAAAACTTATGGGTAGATTTTATGATGATAAGCATATTTTTGCACTTTTGGATTATATAAAATGAGAATTTAAAGATGCTTTTCTACATACAAATTTTATTGTTTGATTTCCAGGTGAAACAGAGAAAGAATTTGATGAATTGGTAAATTTTTCACAAAAATATGAATTTGATAGTGTTTCACTTTTTGGCTATCATGATGAATCTTTGGCCTGAAGTAGTAAATTATCTGATAAAGTTGAAGAAAAAATAATTAGAGATAGAGTAGAAAAATTATCAAAAGTATTGAAAGTCATTTATGATAAAAAAGATGATTCTAGAAAGTGAAAAAAACTTATTTGATATATCCAAGATTTTGATGATAAAAAAGTTTATGTAAGACGGGAATATAAAGCTCCAGAAATAGATGAACTAGATATAATTTCTACAAAAGATATTATCTCTTGAAATATTGAAATCTGAGAAAAAGTAGTTTATCAATATAAAAAATAATGGTCAATCTAAAATATTTTGAAATATAGCCAAAAAAACTAAAATGAG
>SAAG01000205.1 GCA_010119095.1 Candidatus Altimarinota bacterium | reverse complement strand
CAAAACGGAATTGACACAAGTGATGCTACTCGTGATCATATGACGGCAGAACAATTATTCTATGTTGAAGAGCTTCAAAAGTACGATACAGCATTATTAACAATGGAATATGACTACAACGATAGAAAAGACCTTTTAATGGCTTACTACATTAAGCTCATTGATAAAAAAGGCAGATTGCAACAAATTAAACGAAAACAAATCAAAGCGGCATAAAGGTAGAAAAATGGAAGCAAGATTTAACACAATGATATTTAAAGATACTTGTGAGAGTGGGTACAGCATTAAAATAAATGGATACATGATTGAAATAGTAATGAAAGATGGGATACCTTGTGTTTTAAAAGAAGAATTAAGTGAGGTATTGGACCATAAAATCTTTGATTTAGATTGGCTTGGAAATTTTTTACTTAACAAAAAAAATGATGGGTTATTGCCATTGCACGAACTAGAAAGCACACTTCTATCAATCCAAAAATCAAATAAATCACAACGTGGGTTTATATACCTTATTTCAGATGGAGAGTTTACAAAAATAGGACTTACTGATAAAAAAACAAACATTAGACTTGCATCTCTTCAAACAGGAAATGCAAGAAAACTCACAATAGTAGGAGAATATGAGACTAAAAACAGATATGCAGAAGAAAAAAGACTTCACAATATTTTTAGAAGTCAGCATATTAGCGGTGAATGGTTTAGTTTGACAAATAGTGATATAAAAATGATTCTATTAAGTGGTGATGCAGAATATAAAGAAAAAGAATCGTTTGTTTTGAATGATGAAGAGGTTATGGATTTATACTTTTTTTTAAGTGATATTTTTAAAAAAGAATATAAAAAACACAGTGATGACATGGCAAATATTTTTAAAAAATATTTTTATGATGTGCATGGAAAAGAAATGACAATAGATGGTGCTGATAGTAATTTTTTTAATGAAGTAATTATCGAATGCAAGGCTTTGGATTCACAAGAAAAATCAGATATTGCAAATAAAATTTGGCAATTTAACTATCAAACAGAATTCGTAGAAAAACACAATAAATATATGAAATTTAACGCTATATATTCAATGGTTTTAAACAGATTAACAGCATAAACGCCTCATCGAGCCTTAACCGTAAGGCTCTATTGAGTTGTTAAAACTC
>SAAG01000204.1 GCA_010119095.1 Candidatus Altimarinota bacterium | reverse complement strand
GCATTTCATATTTTTATAATTAGAAATTAAAAAGTATGTTTATTATATTGATATAAAAATGTTTTACAAATTATTGCTCTTGTCAAAGTACTTCTTCTTTGCATAATACAGATTATCTTCAGCTAGTTTTCTATTTTTTGCAATTAAATCTCAGATAATTCAAAGTGCTAGAAATTGTATTGCAATCATAAGAAATACTCCTGAAAGTACAAGAGATTGTACTTTTCAAGTATTTACAGGATTTAGATAATAAAAATATAGAAATCTAGAAATTCAGATAATTCAAACAATTAAAAAAGGTGATGCAAACAATGAAAAAATCTTGATTGGATTGTACATAGAATATACTCTAAACAAGTTTATAAAAGATTTTCTCATATGTTGCCACATAGATTTAAATAGTCTAGATTCTCGAGTTGGCTTATTTGTAGTGATTTTCACACTTTCTATTTTTAATCATTTTGCTCAAGCTTGTACAATTGTATCAAGTACATAACTAAATCTTGATGATACATTTAATTGTAATAGAGATTCTCTACTATATGCTCTAAATCAGCTAACAGTATCTTTTACTTTTGTTCCAGATAAAAACCTGACTAAACTACTTCCAAGCCATTGAAATAGCTTTTTAATAGGTGAAAAATGTTCTATTTTGCTTGTTTGTCTGTCTCATATAACTATTTCAGCTCTTCATTCAATTATAGGTTTTACCAAATCTGCGATATATATTCCAGGATACTGATTATCTCAATCAGTATTTACAAGTATGTCAGCTCATAGTTCAAGTGCTTTTTCTTGTCATGATTTAAAAGCAACTCAAAGTCATTTATTGCCAATATGTTTAACTATATGATTTACCCCAAGTTTTTTTGCTACTTCTATAGTCTTGTCTGTAGATCCATCATCAATAATCATAGTTTCAATAACATCAATTCAATCTATCTTAGTTGGTATCTCAGCCAAAACTAGAGGTAGAGTTTTTTCTTCATTTAAACAGGGAATTTGGATAATAAGTTTCATATTTTTTTATAATTAGGGGGTTTTGAAAATCATAGAAAATTATATTAGAAAAAAAACATTTGTAAAATATAAAAAATATTTACAAATGATAAAAAGTATTATATAATATAAATATTCAAATAATAAAATTATTA
>SAAG01000203.1 GCA_010119095.1 Candidatus Altimarinota bacterium | reverse complement strand
TATTAATAGTATATAGTGAGTATATACTATTTTTTATTAAGTCAATATAAATAAAAATAATAATATAAAAAATAATTTGATTTTAGAAAAATAAGTATATACTAAGTGTATAATAAAATGTATTTTGAAAGTATTTTATATTTTAACTTAGGTTTATGATTGATAAAAATATTTCAATATTTGAATGAAAAAAAATCAGAAAAATTTATGATGAAAAAAAAGAAAAATGGTATTTTTCTGTTATAGATATTGTTTGAGCTTTGATAGAACAAGAGGATTACCAATTATCTAGAAACTATTGGAAAGTAATAAAAAACAGATTAAAAAAAGAATGAAATGAGTCGGTTACAAATTGTAACCAACTGAAAATGCTAGCATCAGATTGAAAATATTATAATACAGATGTCGCAGATGTAGAAACACTTTTGAGAATTATTCAAACAGTACCAAGTAAAAAAGCTGAACCTGTCAAATTATGGTTGGCTCGTGTAGGTTATGAAAGGATGCAAGAGATAACTGATCCGGAAAAATCTCTTGATAGAGCGAGGGAAAATTGGTTAAAATCTTGAAGAAGTGATGAGTGGATTACTAGAAGAATGGCATGACAAGAAACTAGAAACAAACTGACTAGTTATTGGGATGAAAACGGAGTAGAAAAGTGAGAAGAATTTGCCATTTTAACCAATATTATTCATAGTGAGTGGACTTGATTATCTGTAAAAGAACATAAACAACTAAAAAATCTAAAATCACAAAATCTCAGAGATCATATGACTGAAGCAGAGCTTATATTTACTGCATTAGCAGAATTATCAACAAGAGAGATAGCTGACACAATGAAAACAAAATGACTTAAAGAAAATAAAATACCTGCAAAAAAGTGATGAGAAATAGCGAAAAATGCTAGGAAAGAACTAGAAGGTAATACTTGAAAAAAAGTAGTAAGTGGGAAGAATTTTTTGAAGAGTAAGGAAAAGAAAAAGCTTTAGTTAATATATTTATTGACAACTAAATAAAAATTGTAATAATTAATACTATTAAGTAATAATTATTATAAAAAATCCTCTTTTAGTTAAGGACTTGGGAGGATTTTTTATGTACATACAAATAATATAAATTTTTCTAAAAAAATTTTACTTAAGAGAAAAATAAAAATAATAAT
>SAAG01000070.1 GCA_010119095.1 Candidatus Altimarinota bacterium | reverse complement strand
CTCTGACAAAAAGTTTCTACTTTTGCAACTTCACGAACATTTTGAGTGGATTTTTGAGAGTATAACAAAGCAAAATCTAGAGATAAAATCTATTTCCCTGCTACTCAGGACAAAGAGTTTTCAGACTCTCATCTTTGAGTGCAAACTTCCCGAGCACACAAACAACAGAAGTATTATATTTGATGCTCTGATTAATTTATTTGAAAATTATTACAATAGAGGTTTTGTCTATCGCTCAGTCTGAGTAATAGTTGGCAATATGAGAAGTTACCTACCCGAACAAAGAAATATATTTGATAAGCCTCTCAGATGAAAAGCAAACGACTACAAACTCTACAAAGCTATTGAAAGTATCAATACCAGATACTGAATCCACAAAGTATCTTTTGGAACCTCACTACTTTGAATGTGAAAAGATTTAGATTTAGCTTTGAGGAAGAATTAAGCTTAAGAAGATTTATTTTTCCTCTATTTTAAGCTTTGGTGAATTGATGATATAGTACATTGCTCCAAAATGAAAAGCTATAATTAATAAGATAGCTATAAGATAATGCATATATCAAAAAGCAACTAGATATATCAAAATTAAAGCTGGTGATAACCATAAAAAATAACTTCAGTATCTTTTTATAAGATTTTTATTGATTTTTTTATATCCTTTCCGTGATATAGCAAATTTTTTCTTACAATTTTTACATTTAAATTCTCTTCACTTTTCATCAGAAAAAATATTATGTAGATTGATAATCCAGTATACTTGCCAAAAGGATGTGTGATCACATTTTTTATCTTTCATATTTTTTTGATGAAAAAATAATTATTCATATTATATGTAAAAATATATCATTTCAAAATAATATTTTTTATGAAAACAAAATTATTAATTGATTTTTGTAGATATAATCATAAAATATTTTAGTTAATTTTAAATGCAAATTTATGAAAATATTCTCTATAATAACTGCAATGGCAGAAGAAGCAGAACTTATAATAAAGAAATATGCTCTAAAAAAAGATAAAACTCTGCAAAATATAACTACTTTTGTAGGAGATTATAAAAAAAATGAGATTGTCCTTGTTTTGACATGATTATGAAAGATACAAGCCTCAATTTGAACTACATTTTTATTAGAAAACTATAAAGTGGACTACCTAGTAAATATATGACTTGCTTGAAATGTATCTGATAAAAATATAAAAATCTGAGATATAGTTATACTAGACAGATGTTTCCAACATGATTTTTCTATATCTTTTCCATGAGATCATGACTTGTATGCTAGACAATCAATCATGATTGATAATATGATAAAAGACATAGATATAGACAGAGATTTTGATATAATACACTGATGTATAAACCTGACTTGAGATCAATTTATAGAAGATACTAAAACAATAAAATGATTAAAAGAAAGATTTTCTCCAGATACTGTTGATATGGAAGCTTATGCTATCTTGAGTGTAGCCAGAGAGTACAATAAACTAGATAAGTGTCTCGTTATAAAGGCAATATCTGATAGTGCTACAGAGGATGCAAAAGATAACTTATTTAAAAACATTACCCTAGCAATGAATAATTCTATAAAAGTGCTAGATTATTTTTTAACAAATTAGATTATGAACTTAGAACAATATATTAGAGATATCGTAGATTTTCCAAAAGAGTGAATAGTTTTTAAAGATATAACTACTCTCCTAATTAACCCTGAAGCATTTTGTTATACAATAGATAAGTTTGCAGAAAAACTTTGAGATGTAGACAAGATTGTTTGACTTGATGCTAGAGGATTTATATTTGCTTCAGCAGTTGCTTACAAACTAAAAAAGCCATTAGTAATAGTTAGAAAAACTTGAAAATTGCCACACGATACTATTACAGAATCCTATTCTCTAGAATACTGAAAAAACAGTATGGATATCCATATAGATTCAATAAATAAATGAGATAAAATTGCAATAGTTGATGATTTATTAGCTACAGGTTGAACTGTACAAGCATCTATAAACCTGGTGGAAAAACTAGGTTGAGTTATAGATTCCCTAAACTTTGTAATTGAACTTGATTTTTTGGAGGCAAATAAAAAATTGAGTAAATATAATATTAATTCATTGGTTCATTACTAATCTACAATAACTTTCAATCATTTTCCAAATTCTGATTTTCAAGTATTTTCTAAGTATGTCTTTATATTGTTTTTATAATATGGAGGGATACTTTTTTGTATTTTTCAAATTACATAGTACCCTATTGTCATCATTGTTGCTAAATCACTCTTGACTGGTAATGGAAAATTGATTCTATCTCATACAAAATAAAAATCTCATTCACCAAAAGAAAAAGCTAATTCTCCATCACATGGATGAACTGTTATAGAGTGTTTTACTTGTTCAAAAGTAAATACATCACGAGCTAAATGTCTTCAAAATAGTTCAAAAAATTTTCTTACAAACATCTCGTTTATTCAACCCAATTTATCTGGAGTAACCATCAAATATGCTTTATACTTTGAAAAATCAATAGTTTTTAATTTACTATCAATTTCTTTTTCTATAAAGTCTTTGATTTCTTGAGGTTTTTCTCAAGTTACAGCAAACATCCATCACATGTATGTTGAAGTATTGTATGTATATGGTTCTCTATTTTTTAAAGTAATTACTGTATTTTCCAAGCCTATTATATCGATAGTTCAGGCTTTAGGATTACAAGTCAAAAGCTTTGTTTTTATTCATTTATTCTTTGCTTTTTGAGCAAAAACTATTGCATGCTTATCTCCTGATGATGAACAAATTATAAGTCAATCTATATCTTTATCCAGGTATTCATCTATTTGAGTTTCATCACAAAATATTGCATCAGTTTTAGAAAATATATTCCTAGCAGTTACTATTGCATTCCCTGATCAAGCAATAAGTGGTTTTTTGAATTCACTTATATCTAATTTTGAAGGTGGATTTGCTATAAAAAGTTCCAATGCTCACATAACAACTTCATCAAGTGTTGGTAGATTTTCTTCGTCAAATTTTGCCATTTGTTCTAAGTATGACATATATTTAGTTTTAAAAAATAAATTAATTATAATCTAATTATTAATCCCTATTTGTAAACAAAAATTTAAATTTCTAATTTACAAATCAAAAAAATAATTTGACAAATAAAACTTTTAAAATAATATTACCTTGTATTACAAGGTATAATAAAAAATTATGGAAAAGATATCTACACAAATGAGAAAATGAATTTTGGAATATATCATACTTTGAATAATTGGTAAGTGAGATATATACTGAGCGGAAATCCTAGAAAGTCTAAAATCTGGAGACTTGATCGTTGCTGAAGGGACTATCTACCCTCTTTTATCTCGCCTAAAAGCTGATAATCTCATAAATTATTATTGGGTTGAATCAGATAGTGGACACCCAAGAAAGTATTATAATTTGACTTATGAGTGAAAAGATATGCTTATAATAATGGAGAAAAACTGGAGTGATATAAAAAGCTCTATCAAAAAAATTTTAAATAAATAATACATCTTAATAAAAAAGATATGGAAAAATTTGAACAATATAATCTTGATCTTTCAAAAAAAGAACAAGAACTAGTTACTAAGTACCTTGATAAAGTAAATCATTTTGTAAAAAAACATGATATAGATAATGAACTTTACCAAGACATAGAAGAAATGGTTTTTGAAAAACTTAGTAAAGAAAAAAAACTTGATCAGTTAAAGATAATCAAAATCCTAAAAGAAGTTTGAGAACCTGAAATCATATTCTCTGACTATCTTGATGAAGATGATAAAAAAGAATCTACAAAAGAAAAAGAATTATTTTTTATAAAACTAGAAAAAAACGGTTGGATAAGAAATAACAAAAATGCCTGGGTTCTAGGTATCTCAGAAAGACTTGCAGACAAAGCTTGACTACCTATTTTATTTATGAGAATAATTCTCATATTGTTAATTTTTGTCTGAGGTATCAGTATCTGGCTATATATAATTGCTTGAATACTACTTCCTATAAAATGAAAAGATTACTCTGAAATGGATACAATGAAATTTATAAAGTACCAAATAGTAACTGTTATTAAAGACTTTGTTTTCAATGTAACGAGATCATGAACTACACTAATAAAGTACATAACAAAAAAGTTTGGCAAGACAATTGCATTTGTAGTAAAAAACATTCTCCCTGTTTTTAGATTTATAATTTGTTTTTCTATTGCATTATTTTTCTTATGTCTGTTATTTGCCCTACTAGTAATTTGAGCAATGTATTTTTCATCTTTTAGTATCGAAAATATAGATTTTACATCGGTATTGCCTAGCTACTTTATATATTGAGTAATTGCATGAATTATAGCATTGGCAATATTGAGTATATCAAATTTCGTATTTGCTATAAGCTGAAAAAACATAAATAGTGCTATACTAAGTACATGATGAATATCTCTTTTATTAGCTATATTCTTCTGACTTGCAACTGGTTTTGATTTAGCTGAAAAATACTCTGTAACAAATACAATTATCCAGGAAACAGAAATAGATTTATGACAAAATTGAAGTGGACAACTAGACATAGAATTACTACAAAATGACTACAATCATTTTATAGTTAATAATTGATACATAAACAAAATTGTACTTGAAAATACTACATGAAGTATAATGAAAGCCTCAATTAAAAATACTATTTATTGAAATGATGAAATCCTAAAAGAAATTCAAAATTGAATAAATAAACTAATCTTGAAAAAAGAATGAACTACTGTTATTCTTGCTTCAGAAAATGATAAATTTTATAATAAAAAAGTTCCTTTTACAATTATAGAAAGAGATATTGTTTTAACAATTCCAGAATGATATAAATTTAATATAATTTGAAATCATTATTTTAATATAGAAAATGCTAGTGTAGATAAAAAGTATGAAAAATATATGTGATTAATAAATGATAGATGTAATAATGGTTTGATTTGGTATAAAAATAATGAAGAAAAATTTGTATGTGACTTAGGTGATGAAGATTTAGTTGATGCAAAAAAACAATTATTCCAAAAATATATAATTGATAATTTTGATTCTATATCACCTATCAAACACAAAAAGAGATACAAAAGAGATTATATCAACGATGATTGATATAATGCTGACTGGGAATTTTATGACTTTAATTTAGTTGATACATGAAGTCTAGATTTTACTTTTGAAGATAAAAGTCTATCAATATATGCAAATGTTAAATTAGAAGAAACTGAAACTTGAGTACTAATTAATGATTTTAAAATAGATGATATAAAGGTTAATGAAGAAGTATTTGAAGAAAAATATTATGAAGACACAAAAGAAATAAGAGAGTATATTTATTAATACTCTCTTATTTCTTTTTCAAATTAATATCACCCAGTTCTTCATAAAGATGCCCCAACTCAAGATCTTGTAAGAATTCAATGTGTTTTTCACTTCACATTATTATAAATAGCATTTTCTAATAATACTGGTAATAAAGTATTAGCTGTTTCTCAGTAACTATTCATAACATCTGTTCCTTCCATATGTTTTATGGTTGTTTGTAATTGAAATAACTCTTCATCACTAACCATCTCATGTTTTTCAAGTTTATTTAAAGTTCCTAATATCAAAGCATCATCTTTTAAAAAATCTAGCTGTCCAACAATTTCTTTTAATCTAGATATTACTGCACCAAATCTCAAAGAATCTTTTCTTGATTCAAGATTAATTTTTCTTTCTCACTCAGGAATTAAACCTGGAATATGTTTTGTCATATATTTCATATTAAAAAAAAAAATTATATTAATTGTAATACAAATAAAAAAATCTTTCAAGTATTTGAAAGATTTTTTTAAAAGTTTTATTATTAATTTTTTAACTCCAAAAAGAACCCTTCAAATTTATGAAAGAATAAAAGTAAAAGAAAAATGTAGCTGTTACTCTTAAAGTTCTCAAAATGGATAAATTAAAAATTAATGTAAGTGCAATATAGTGATTTATTTAAGCTTGTCAATTTTTTTTATTATTTTAAATAAAAAATTATAGTTACTCTAATCAACAAAAAAAATTGTCTTTAGTATTTTTTCCATATAATTAGGAAAATTTATTTTATAATTATATTTATATGTTTAGAATTGAAGCTCCAAATGACATAATAAAACATGTT
>SAAG01000202.1 GCA_010119095.1 Candidatus Altimarinota bacterium | reverse complement strand
CGTCCGAAGAATCCTTCGCAGGCGGCGTTATCGGGAGAACAGCCTTTTTTGGACATCGAACGCGTCAGACCTGCTGCTTCCATTCTCTCTATCCAGCCCGGCCATCGGTAATGAGCTCCTCTGTCGGAATGAACTACCGGTCGTTCTCTTTCTCCGAGCGTCGCCGTGGCCATGTCGAGCATGCTGTTCACGAGTCCGGCATCGGGACTTGTCCCTATGGTCCAGCTCACGACCATTCCGTCGAAGCAGTCGACGATCGGCGAGAGGTAGACTTTGCCTGCGGGCAGCGGAAACTCCGTTATATCTGTAAGCCATTTGATGTTCGGCGCGTCCGCATGAAAGTCGCGCGAGATCAGGTTCTCCGCGCCGGGCGTTTTCTCTCCCTGGTACGAGCTGTATTTCCGCTTCTTCCTTCCGAAGACCACAAAGGCGTTTTCGGTCATGATGCGACGGACGATCTTCTCCGAGAGTCTTTCGCCTTCCCGACGGAGCAGAGCATGGATTCTCCGGTATCCGTACCTGCCGCCGTTCTCTTCGAACAGTCTCCCGATCTTCTCCTTGACCTCTCCGTACTTATCCTCCGCCAGAAGACGCCCGTGCTGGTAGAAGTAGCTGCTGCGACTTATTTTTACGCAGTCGAGCAGTTCTTTCAGCGGATGTTCGTTTCTCAGGGCGTCGACCAAAAGTGTTTTCTCCCTGTTCGCCAGATGCTTAAGATCGACGCCCGGGTCTTTTTTTATTATTTCTGCCGCGACTCGCAGGACATCCCGCTCGAGCTTCAGCTGCTTGATCTCCTTTTTAAGACTTGCAAGTTCATCCAGGAGCTCTTCTTTGGTCTTTTGCGTGGCTCCATTCTCAGCATCCGTCATGACGGCTCCGGCCTCCTTGCCGAGCAGCGCGTTCTTCCACTGGTAGAGTACCGGTCTGGATACCTCGTGCGCATCTGCAACCTCGCGTGCGCTGCATTCCCTCGTGCACAGGGCTTCCACGGCTTCTCTTTTCTGCTCTTCAGTATAGTGTAGCCGTCCTTTGCGTTTTTTGCACCCCTCCGGAGCCGATTCCAAGCACCACTGTCTGAGGGTTACTCTGTTAGGGTATCCCAGAAGTCTGACGGTCCTTGAATAATTGCGCCCGTGGTCAAGGTAGTGGCGAACTGCCGTTCC
>SAAG01000069.1 GCA_010119095.1 Candidatus Altimarinota bacterium | reverse complement strand
CCCATTTACAGAGCCAAGTGCTGAAGTAGATGTAAGTTGTCAAATATGTAAATGAAAATGAGGAAATTGCTGAATGTGTAGTTGATCAGGATGGGTAGAACTTCTATGAGCATGAATGGTTCATCCAAAAGTATTAACTGATTGTTGAATAGATCCAGAAATCTACACTTGATTTGCTTTTGGTATGTGAATCGACAGAATAGCATCTCAGAGATTCTGAATCAGTAGTTCAAGAATGATGTATCAAAGCAAGTTAAAATTAAATGAACAGTTTTAATTAGTAAAAACAAAAATAAAATAATTAATTTATTTCATTAATTATATTTATTATGAGATACTATGTAGCTTACAGACATCAAGGAGCTGATATAAGACTCCTAATCAACAATTTAAACATCATTTCAAGAGCAATTGAAACATCTTGAAACTCTACTTATATATTCTTCCGCGACTGACAAAAATGGGGCGAGATAATCATCCCCATTAGAGATATAATGCCTCTTGCCTTTCAAGAATTAGACAACTCTGACTGACTGTTCGCTTTTGTAGACAACAAAGAAAAAAGTGAATGAATGCTTATCGAGTGCTGATATGCCAAAGCAAAATGAAAGAAAATAGTACTAGCAATCAAAAAATGAATAGATTTGAGGTTATTAAGAACCATTGCAGATGAGATTATTGAGTTTAGTGATATAAGTGATTTGGAGGGGAAAATTAGTAATTTATTATAATTAATAAAATAATCTATTATTTATAATAAATATCATTATCTTTTTTTGTTTTCTATAAGAAATTGTGATAAAATTTATATAGATTATTTTTTATCGTAAAATCATGAAAAAACTATCAATAATAATTTTAATCTCTCTTTCTCTACTACTTTCTTCTTGTTTCAAAAAAGAAGAAGCAAAGGTTGTAGAAAATAATAGTTGAAAAACACAAGAGCTAAATTTTGATAATAGTATAGATTTTATTGTCGAAGATTGAAGTGGAAAAATAATTGTAAAAAATACTTGAAGCTTGAATAAATTATGAAATAAAATTAATGAAGAAAAAAAAGAAAATATTGTAAAAATAATAACAAACACATGAGTTACTCAAGATAATAAATCCTGAAGTTGAGAAACCCAAAGTAACAGTTGAGATACAGAAGAACTAGAAAATAAAATCAAACTTATAAATGCTTCTATATCAAATGAAACTGAATACTTAACTGAAGAAGAAAAGGAGTTTATGAAAAATGAGATAGATGAACTAGATACTAGCACATTTGTGAGATTTAAAAATTCTATTTACTCTAAAGATAAAAACAATGTATATTTTTTGGTTTTTTGACTAAATAAACTTCTTTGAGTAAATCCAAATACTTTTAAAGTATTACAACCTGATTGATATTATTGGACTGATTGAACTTGAATATATTTACTTGAAAAAAAAATAGAGGATATGGATTTTCCTACACTAAAATTTGCTAAAATAAATGATACATTAACCGTATGATGAGATAAAAACAATTTATATATATGATCTAGGTTAGTTATAAAATGATGAGATATAAATTCTATTTCAGCTCTTTCTGAAAACTGTATAAAAGATAATTTACATGTTTATTGCTCATTTGCAGATTTTTGAACAACTAAAGAATGAGATTCATATGAGATTGTGGAATGAGTAGATTTAGATACTTATGCTCCATATGACTATTTTTATGCTAAAGATAAAAATAATATCTATTTTGAATGATTCAAGGTTGAATGAGCTTTAATAGATTCATTTAAGGTTTATAATAACTCATTATTTGCAAAAGATGAATTAAATGCATACTACGAATGAGAAATAATATCATGAATAAAAGATATAGAGAGTTTTATTGCTATAAATTGAATCCCTCAAGATAACACTTGTTTCTATAAAATTGAACCTGATTTCACTGCTATATGTGAAGAAGAAAATAATAATTAATTTTTTGTTGCTTTCATAGGAGTCTTTGATCTAATTCTTTTTACTAGTTCTTCAGTTTTTTTACTATAACTAAATGCCACAAAAGGGATTTCGTAAACTTGAGATAATATCATACTATGAAGTCTCATAGCTAGACATAAATCTAGCTTTTTTTCTGTATAATAATTATAAACTTCCTCTAAGTTTTTTGCTACAAAAACATCATTTTCAAAGCTTGATTTAGAGATTATTTTATTATAAAATTCTAAATCATTTGATTTAATATCAGTTAGATGGATACTATGTGGAAGAAAAAATACCTTACAGTTTTTAGATAGCAAAAACTCAACTAATTCTCTTATTAAAAATATTTCAATTTTTTCATTTCAACTTTTTCAAACATATCATGCTCTGAAAGTTATCCCAATATTTTTATTTTCTAAAGATACATTATCTAAATCTTTAAGTGAGAAATTATTAGATTCAATTTCTTTAACCAGTGATGATTTTCACTCATCCATTTTATAATTTATATCCTTATCACAAAAAACAGGATCTTCAATTATCTCGCTTTTTATTCATAAACTTTGTAAAAGTTTAAAGGAATACATATCTCTTACAAATACTTTTGTTGCATTTTTAAATATCTTCTCTACTTTTTTATAATTTTCTTCATTTTTTATATTTAATCAAATTGCATAAAAAATGACTTTTTTTCTAAAAAATCTAAATAGTTTATTTCTAAAAACCCATTGATCTAAAGGATGTTTATTTGACTGTACTTCATTATCATAGATAATTCCTCCTCCTCAGATTACGATTATATCACTCCAAATTACGGTTTTAAATAAATTCAATAAATTTTTAAAATTTCTTAATATATTTCTTTTTTCTCTTATTCAAATTGGAAAATATTCAAGATACTTAATATTTTCTTTTAAATAAAAAATATTTTTAATATCGTAAGTAAAAACTCTGAAAGAAAATTTTTTATTTGTTTTTTGATTAATTGTTCACAAAGCTTCATTTTCAAAAAGTTTAATTTCGTTTTTCAGTATTAATTCATCTCATAGATTTTGGCATCAAATTGAAGCAAAAATAGATATATTCAAAATAGTTTTTTAGTATATAATATTATTTTATTATATGTATTTTACAAAAAGCTCAAATTTCTTTACAAAAATATCTTAATTTTACCTTAAACTAAATAACAATTTTAAAAATAAATTTGTTTTTTTTATATTTTAACTTATTATTAGTCATAAGCAGTCTTTTAATAAAATACTCTTATTAATCACTAATCCTAGTATCTTTTGATTAAAATGGTTTTTTACAAGATTATGCTTGTATATTTATTTTTATAATTGTTTATATGGAAGAACAAATTAAAGAAAACAGAAAACTTTTCGTTGGTAATTTACCTTGGGAAATGAGAGGTAAAGATTTATCTCAAGCTTTTAGTGAATTTGGTGAAGTTGAATTCGCTACAGTAGTTTTAGATAGAGAAACTAAAAAAAGTAAAGGTTTTGGTTTTGTTACTTTTGTAAATATAGAAGATGCTAAAAAAGCTTTAGCTGAAACTAATGAAAAAGAACTTGCTTGAAGAAAAGTTTTTGTTTCATATGCAAAAGAAAATACTGAAAGACCTGCATAAGCTTTTTCAAAAAAAAGTTTTAAAAAACAAAAAAAGAGATGAAATTCATCTCTTTTTTTTGATATTAATTTTTTTGCTTTTTAATAAACCCTATTTCTTGACTCTTATTCTTTGCTCTTAGATTATCCAACCATTTTTCCATAGCTTTTTGCCTGTTTTTTATTGAATCAATACTAAAATTCAAATTTGCAAATATTTTTTCTATATCGCTATCTGTTAAAATTCCTTCTTCTCAAAGAGCTTTTTTGAAATCTATTTCTCTTTCAATTTCTTCTATAAAATTTGCAATATGACTTTGAGTTGTAGACAAAAACTTTTTTGCATATTTTTCTATAAAATCCTCTTTAAGTACAGATTCAAGTCATTTTCTTTTTATATGTATAGCTAAATATTCCTTAGACTTATCTAGATCTTCAATTGGAAAAAAAGGTATTATACACTGAAATCTACCTTTACGAGTTAATCTAGGAGGTAATCTTTCTGGATAATTGGTAGTAGAAACTATAGTTACATTAGCCAAACTTCACATTCCTTCAAACAAGGTAGTTAATGCTTGTGAAACAATATTTGCATCTCAATTTCATTCATTTTCCTCAATTAATGTACAAATATCTTCAACAACTATAATTACAGACAATCCAGTATTTTCTTGAACTTCTCTAATTCTATTTTTTATATAAGAAGAATCTTTTATTAATTCCTTGAGTTGCATTAAATCAATAGGAATTACTACAGAATTTAAATCAAACTTTGTATTATTTACCTCAAAATTTCTATTTTTACTCAAATTTAAAATAAATTGGGATTTTCATGTTCATTGTGTTCACATAAGAACTGTATGACTTGGTTTTATTTTTCATGCATATTGTATTGAATTTGGTGCTACAACATGCTTAATAAATTCTCTGTATTGAGGTTCCTGAGACTCTACATTAAATACTTCTGCTCAATCAATATAATCTAAATTATATGAGTGATAAATGTTTGCAAACAGTTTTTTTGGATCTATAAAAGATTTGTGTTTTATATAATATGCAACTTGTAATGATGCAAACAAATAATTATCTAATGAAAAATCACTTATATTTATAAACAATTTCTTACTTTTGTTTAATTTAGATTCAAGTAAAAGTAAGTTATCATCATCAAATCAAGCATTATTTTTAAATATTCCTTTACACTTTAAATCTTCTTCTGATCATAAATTAGTTCAAACATATCATTTTCATAATAATACTTCTTTTACATCTAAATTAAATTCTCCAAACTGTTCAGATAAAAAATTGGCTAATACTATTAAGTCTTTTTCAGAAAAATTCTCACTTACTTCAAATCATACATTACATTGAATTACTGAATTGTTATCTTTATCAAACTCTCATTTAAAAAGCCCTATTCTTTCTGATAATAATTGCAAAGTAGATAAATGATATTTATTTAATCCATATGAATTTGGACTACTTAATTTCAGTTTTTCAGTAAAATTTGTAAGCATTGAATTAAATTTTCACTTATATAATCACGATGCTTGAGCAAAAGATAAAAAAGCACTTGTTCAAACAAATGAAGATAATCAAAAATCACTTGCAAATGGTAAAAATCATGATATCTCAGTTTCTTTTGGTTTAGTATCAAATCAAAGACTACCTTTAATGTCAACTGTTTGTGGATTTAAATCATTTACATCAACTTCTTTTCTTGAAATTAATGAATCTATTTGTTGTTTAGTTACTCCAGCAATATTCATAATTGATATAAAACGATTTCTATCTTTTGATGTAATTGTGCTTAAAAATTCTACAACTGCATTAAAACTATAATTATCTCCAGAAATAAATAATGTAACAAATTTATTAATTAATGACGATTCAATACCAAATTTAGTTAAAGAAGAAAGTGAATAATTTTTTTTAATTTCTGCTCAATATTGTAAAAAAAATGCAATTATACTGTTAATGCTTTCAATTAAAAATTGCTTTTTTAACCTATCTTTTTCATTAAGTATTTTTTCATCTGAATCAAATATATCTTTATCTAAAAAATGTACCTGTTCATCATTTTTCTGATTTTTTAACTTATCCTTTTTAAAATTATCTTCTTCTTCAGTTAATAAACTTTTGTTATATTCAATAAAAATAGGTTTATAATTTTTTTCTAGTTTTTTTAGTACTTTATATAAAACAACCTTTCTTTGTGAATCAGCAGACAATAATGAAAATCATTGTGAATTAAGTTTAATATTTTCTATAGTAGAAATATCTAATTCAGCTTTAAATCAAAACATATAATCAAACAACTCGCTTATATATCATTCTTTTATAAGTCCTTTTACATATTTAACAAGATAATCTTCAGCTGCTTTGAACGAAGATACTCTATCTATTGGAGATCACCGAGTATCTGTTATAAATATATCAGGAACCCCTTCTATTAAAATATGAGAAAACAATCTAACTCATTCAGTTGCATCTACAGGAAACATACTAGTATGAATTTCTGGCTTAACAAATTTCTTTATTATTTCTGGAAAAACACTATCTTCTATTGTCATGGTAAATAATTGTTTTATAATACAATTTACTACACATATATTATATTTTTAGTCAATAATTATTTTTAATTTTTTCTACTTTTTTAATCCTTTTTTTATTGCAAAATCCAAGTTTTTATATATGCTTTGTAAAGTTTATTCCATAAGTT
>SAAG01000201.1 GCA_010119095.1 Candidatus Altimarinota bacterium | reverse complement strand
TATTATAATAATTTCCTGGTCAATATGTTGTTGGTGATATTGTATTTACTAGTGTAGTTGATGGAGTTAGTGTTCAACTTGGGGTTCATCAATTATTTCACCATTGAAAATAATTTCAATATGCAGCAGATGAGTTTGTAGCTCATACTGTTGATGATCATAAGTTACATGCTTGTAGGGTATATCAAGCATTATTTCAACTACATACTATTATATGTCCTTCACATGTTAAGTCAGATATACTTTTTCATGATACCCATGTGGTTACTCATGCATTTGTTACTGTAGCTAATTTATTTCAACTACTATCAGCATAATATATCTGTCAGTTTGCTGTACAATTTGATAGAAATGGATCTGGTGCTGTTTCTGTTGTTCAACCTATTGTTGGTAGTATAACATTACTTGTTTTTATTCATCATACATTTGTGTTGATAAATCTGTTTACTAGGTATACTGCCCCAGTTTGATTTGATGGATCTATATTTACTATGTCTTGGTAGTTTGCTTCTCATTGTAATATTGTTCCGTTGTATGCTACTTTTAGTTTTGTTATAAAGTCGAGTTTTTCTGTGTTACTTTCTGTTAGGGATTTTAGTGATCCACTGTATATCAGTGGATTTGTATTTGTATAGTTAAATCATCCTGTCATTATATATCACATATTATTATATGAATGTGGTACATTTTGGTAGTTATTGTATACTAGATTTTTGGTATTTAGGATTGTTTGAATATCTGTTTGTGTGATATCTGTTACTATTATACTTGGCATTGATAATATCCGACTTATACTTCAATTTTGTACTCTTAAAAATTTCTCATTGTAGGTTCATCTTATCATGGCTGTCGTATTCTTTATTACTGCTGCATGAGTTTGATTTATTGGTAATTTATATCATAATTGTCATCATTCACTTATTGCTCAGATTTGATATTCTGTCTTTCATGATGTGATACTATATGTGTATTCATTTTCTGTTAGTGGATCTATTGGCTTTTTATTGATATTTTTTATGTTTATCATAACTCAGTCTCATACTGTTCACTCTATCCATGCTGTTGCTCCACTATATGTTATATTTGCATTATGATCTGGGATTGGATATATTCCCTTTTCTGTTATATATATTTCTAAGCTTTTTTGTATACTATTTATATCTGCTATCCTCTTACCATCTCTTGA
>SAAG01000200.1 GCA_010119095.1 Candidatus Altimarinota bacterium | reverse complement strand
ACATGAGAAAATTTTTGTATTCCAATTCCTCCACCAAATGTTACAGGTAGGTTACATCTGGGACACTCTATAATGCTTACACTTCAGGATATAATGACTAGATACCATCGTATGAAGTGAGATAAAACAGTATGGATTCCAGGAACTGATCATGCTTGAATCTCTACACAAAATGTAGTAGAAAAAAAACTTGATAAAGAATGAAAATCGAGAGTATCTATGTGAAGAGAAGCATTTTTAGAAGAATGTTGGGATTGGACAAAAAAACATGGTTGAATTATACAAGATCAATTTAAAAAAATGTGATCAAGTTGTGATTGGTCAAAAGAAAGATTTACTTTGGATGAAGAATTAAATAAAAGAGTTAAAAAAGCATTTGTTGATTTGTATAATAAATGACTAATTTACAGAGGTGAATACATGGTAAATTATTCTCCAAAACTTCAGACTGTATTATCAGATCAAGAAGTAGTTTATAAAGAAGAAAAATGAAAACTTTATTATGTAACTTACTTTGTAACTTGAAGTGATAATGAGATTGTTGTAGCAACTACTCGTCCAGAAACTATGCTTTGAGATGTAGCTGTTGCAGTTCATCCTAAAGATAAGAGATATAAAAAAATACTTAAATGAGGTAAAAAACTTATATTACCTATACTAAATAGAGAGATTCCTCTTATAGCAGATGAGATGGTTGATATGAATTTTGGATCAGGTGCCGTTAAGATTACTCCAGCTCATGATGCAACAGATTTTGAAGTAGCAAAAAGACATAATCTACCACTTACTGAAGTTGTTATAGACAAAAATGGTATAATGACTGACAAAACTGGTATTTTTGCTTGACTTGATTTTATGTCTGCAAGACAAAATGTAGTAGAACTTCTAAAATCAAAATGAAACCTTCATCATATAGAAGATTATACAAACAGAGTTGGATACTGTGAAAGAAGTGGTTGTAAAGTAGAAAGTATTATATCTAAACAATGGTTTGTAAAGATACAACCGATTGCAGAAAAAGTAATCTCATGATATAAAAACAAAGATTTTGATATTATACCAAAGAGATTTAACAAGACTTTTGAGGATTGGATTTATAATCTAAGAGATTGGTGTATATCAAGACAGCTTTGGTGGGGACATCAGATTCCTGCATATTATCACAAAACAACTGGAGAGATAATTGTTACTGAAGATGAT
>SAAG01000068.1 GCA_010119095.1 Candidatus Altimarinota bacterium | reverse complement strand
ATTGTAATCGTATAAAATGTACCGTATAATTTAAATACTGCCATTATTGATATTATTATTATTCAAAATAATACCTTATTTCTACTTATCCTTTCTCAAGTTGTTTCTTTTAATATTTTCATACATTTTATTATTAAAAAACTAATTATTCTATCCTAACTTAATTTTTAAAATAATTTTCACTTATAGTAGTTTGTATATTTAGCTCATTATTATTAATTAAATTTGAATTTACTCATTTTCATGTTGCTGGTCTAATTATCATATTTATTTGTAATTTTGGAATATGCTCATTAATTATATTGAAAAACATTCTATGAATTGTGACATATGAATTTGATAAAATTACTCAATTTTTCATTAAAAAACACTGGTTTTTTGAACAATAAGTCATATCATCAACTTTGATATACTCTCATAGATTTTCACTCTTTTTTGCTATATAATAATGATTACTTCATACCCTTAGTTCGTTTCATGATGATAAAAAATTGCTTGAAATACATCAAACTGTAATTCATCAACCACACTTACTAATTCAATTTTTTTTAACATCTTCAGATATTGTTTCTAATATATTTTTAGAATTTTCTTGCAATACTCTATTTATATCAATTTTAGCAGATAATTGAGATGAATTTATAAATATAAACATAACTGATATCATAATTAGAGATAGTATAGTTAATGCTACTATAACCTCTACCAAAGTAAATCATGAAATTTTTCTATTTCTTTGATTTATTTTATAACTTATGTAATTATAATTATTATTTTGCATAGCTTCTTATTATAAATTATTCAATATTCACTGTTAGTTATTTACTGTTAGTTATTTACTATATTAAAGTCTTTTATGGTTTGCTAATATAGTTGTAAGATTTATCTCATGATATCCTTTTTTGTACCAGATTACCTTAGATATGACCTTATATGCATCATTTACCAATATTTCGTCTCCAGTATTAGACTTATATTTTAAATCTTCAAATTTTACATATCTAAAAAACTTAGATTTTCTATTTCATACACAATTATGTGTATATTTTTTTTCCAAATCTAGACATAATTCATAGTTATGCATCTGATTTTCTACATACCCCTTCCCTTCCTTAAAATCATCTATTTTACTTAATTTAACTGAAAAATCTGGATAAACGATATCATAATCAATTTCAACTTTATAGTATACTCATGTTTCTATCTTGTTTGACTCAAAATTATCCTCTAAATTTGGATTTAAGAGATTCCAATCATGCATATTTGCATAGTTAGAATCTCTTAAATTCTTTACTAATTCCAATCATTCTCTAGCTAAATTTGATGCTATAATTTGATTTTTTCAGTATTCATTTAGATTCAAGCTAGAAGTAATAACTAGGTATATAGAAGCCATTCACATCGTGAAAATAAATATAGCAACTATCACTTCTATAATAGACATACCCGATTTAATATTTTTGCTTTGCATAAAAATCACAAGTTATAAATTATTCAGACTCTTTACTATTTAGTAATCTATTATATTTGTTCATATAATATATTTAATGTTTTTTGTTAAATTTGGTGAATCTGTTCACTTAAATGATATATTTATACCTATTTCTCATCATGTAAAAGATTTTTTGATATCTCAAGTATCCCAATAATAATAATGTCAAACTCAAGAAATTGCATCAAATAAAAACATAAATTTATCTTTTCCCTCTACAGAATTCAGTTCGATAGATTTATTAAATTGTATCTCTTTAATCAATTTTTTATTATCATCATTTAATAAATTTGATGTAGATAAATCGGTATCATATGGATATGAATAAAGTGCTATCTTATTTTTATTGATATCATTATTATCAAAGTATACTCAAACTGATACATTTCAACTATTTGAGTCAAGTCAGTTTATAGCCATATTTCTAGCATTATAAAGTGACTGTGATATATCTTTTGCTGTCAATCTAAGATTTGATTTATTTTGAGTAAATGCAAAGTTCATAAAAGTTGCTCATCAAACTAAAACCATAATTGTAATAGTAACAATGAGTTCAATAAGTGTAAATGCCTTTTGGTTTTTCATACATAAAAAAGATATATAATTTTGATAAAAAAATTATATATCTTTTTTTGTTATTGCAAAATAATTTAAAAAAATCAAAAATTAAAAATTTGCACAAACTATATTAATTGATTCTACATTGTATGTTGTATTTTCTGATTCGCAATTCCAAGTATCATCTCATATATTCATTGTTGAATTCAATGCTCATACAGTTCCATCTAAATTACATCATCCACTTATAATTTTATATCAAGTTAATCATATATTTTTATTTTGTGTATCAACAACTCATCAAACATTACAAGAACAATATGCCATACTTACTGCTGTTGCTGTAAAATCACACACTCATCTAACTATGTTTATATCCTTTGAATCTACATAAACTTTTGTAGTAAGATGATTATTTGCAGTTGGAGTTTGTCATACTACTGGACTACTAAATGTTTTTGTTCATCATATTGTAATATTTTATGTCTCTAGAGTTTGAATTGCTCAGGTAATTGTACTCATAGTTGTATTCCACATGTTTGCAGTCAATGGAGTACTACTACTTACACTTGATACTCAACTCCAATTAAATGCATAAATTCAAGCAATCCCTAATGAAATTCATAATGATAATCATAATCATATTAGTGTTCATTTTAATACTTGTTCTAAGTATCTTTTTATTATTTCTTTTTTCATATAAATAAATTAGATAAATAAATATTTTCTTAAGTAAAAACTAAGGACTAAAAAAACATCCTCAATCAAATAAATCACTTCACCCAAAATCACAATAATTTATATTCCACTGTGCATACAATGTAGTATTTGCAGCTTTATCCCATATTGTTGCACTTGATCAATCAGGATTATAGTACAAATTTCACCCACTTGTTGCATCATAATATCAATTAAATATATATCAAATTCTATTAACTCCAATTGTTATAACTGGCATTGGATTATTATAAGTTGCTGTTACACTTGTCTGAGTTCATCATCAACCATTTGCATCAAATGTTATGGTATAATTATTTGCTACACAAGCATTTAATAATCTTGAATATCAAACATCACATTTATATGTACATACTCATCTTATCTCACTATAATTCCGAGTTCATCATATTCAAGGAAATGAATCTACTACTTCTCATGGTGGAACTGAGGCTGTTCATGAACATACTATAAATCTTCACAACTATCTCAATCCCATATATGAGAAATATCACATTTATATGTACATTCTCATGGTATTGTACTATATGACCGTCTAGCTCAGCTTGAAGTAGAATAATTTGCTTCTGCATTTAACGGTATTGTTCATTTACAGTTATTATCCATTGGACAAAATACTTTTGTTAATGAACTATTATCTTTTATCAGATAATTACCTGGTTTAAGTAAATATCATGCATTTGCATCTACATAGTCCTGACATGTCTCTCATATAATTCATGTTATTGCTGTTCCATATAGTACTTGTAACATAAATCATGTTCAGCTTATTGAATCTTTATCACTAAAATATGCATTGAATACATCTGGAGTTGTATCTATATCTATTCAACTTGTTTTGTATTTTTGACTATCTTGGATTAATACATTATCCTTATCAAACAGTATTCCTACACTATCTCCATAGGCTACTGGTATTCTTTCTAGGTTTATTTCTTCTGTTTTGCTTACATTATTCTCTAGCATTGCCAATATTCAAAACTTTCTTTGTTTGGCATTTGTATAGTATGTAAAGTATTTATTATCTTTTGGATCTTTTCATCACTCCATGTATCATATCTGATTCAATATATCTTCTGTCGCATATCACTGATATCATATCAATTCTCAACTTGAATATATTGATACCTTGTCTTCTGGTTTGGGAATATATCCTTTGGTTCTATATGAATCCATTGCTGAATTTATACTTGATACTTGTGATACTCTACTACTATCTCTTGATTTACTTATATATGAGTTATATGTTAAAAGTCATATTGTACTGAGTATTGATACTATTACTATTACTATTATAAGCTCTACGAATGTAAAAGCTTTTAAGTTTTTATCTATATTCATAATTAATATACTTATAAAATTGTTAACTAACTGTCTGAGTCACCTTTAAAATTGCTCAGAATATAGCAAAAGCAAACCATACTACAAAAAATCATGCAATCAAAATAGCAATAGGTTCTATCCACTTAGTTAAACTTCATAGAGAATTATCTACCTCTATTGTATATTGTGTACTTATTTTTTTAGTTACAACATCAATTGATGCTGTCTTTTCTCATACTGAAAAAAGTTGTATAAAGTCTGGAGTAAAATAAAAACCGTTTTTATCAGAATCTTGCATTGCTTCAGTGATTTTACTTCATTTTGATACTTTATCTGCAATATCTAAAATAAGTTTTTCATATTCTACATTGTTAATCGATTTTGAAGTAAGTCTTAGAGAATTTATAATTGGTATTCCAGAAGAGATTAAAGTCCCTAAATTTGAAGCAAAAACTGACAATAAATAATTTCTATATATATTTCAAACTATTGGAAAATTTAATATAAAACTAGATATAACTATTTTTCACTTATAAGTATTTTTATAGAATTTTAATCATATGATAATTATTATCATAAAAATTATCAATGAAATAGCATTATTTCTAATAAAATTTGATACTCAAACTAGTAATACAGTTGCAAATGGTAGTTCTACTCAACTTGTTTCAAATACTGGTAAGATAGCTGGTATAACATAAGTTAAAACAATCAATACTGCAGCAATTAAAAATAAAAATATAATTAACGGGTATGTTAATGCTCATTTTATTTTTAAATGTAAATTATGAATCTTTTTTAAATCTTCACTCAATTTTAAAAATGTAGATGGTAAGTCTCATGTCGTTTCTCATGATTCTACTATTGCAATTTCAGAAGTAGAAAAGATCATTGGAATCTTTTTCATAGATTTACTAAATGAATCTCAACTTGAGATGTACATTTTTAACTCATTTATCTTACTTAAAAAAAATTGATTTTTAATTTTATTTGATACAGAATTTAATGCTTCTCCAATTGTAACTCATCATTCCAGCATCATTCACATATAATCAAAAAAATTACATTTATCCATTAATGATACTTTTTTGAAGAAATAAAAACTATCGTACATATTTTCTTCAATATAGTTTATATCTTTATTACTGTTGGTTTGTTCCATACTATTATATTATTTATAAAACATTTTTATTGGGATATTTACTTGTAAGCTTCAAACTATACTCATATCGTTAGGAAATGAGAAATTATCAATAAAAAATTTATATTTTGATTCAGCTGAAGTTATAAAATCAATCATTCTAAACATTTCTTGTTCATCTGAAACTGTAATAACTAAATTGATTCTTCATTCATTAAATCAATATTCATTTTTTGATCATTTATCAAAATTAATTGAATCAATAACAGTAAATCAGCTTCAACTTCTACTTGTTGCTACATAATTATAGAAATAATCTATTAATTCGTCTTCCTTTACTTCATTAACATATTTTTTTATATCTGTCTCATTTGATATATTTTTACTTATCTTCTCTATTTCTTGTAAAATCTGCACTTTTTTTGTATATTCATTTTCTTTTATTTCTAATGCATCTAAATTATTTAGAATAGAAAAATAGCTTCCTTTAGTAAAAGTAAAAAGGATAAACAAAGATACTAGTATCAAAAAATAAAAGAGTAATTTATTTTGATTATTTATTTTCATATTATTATTAATTAAGAATTATTTTAATTTAAAATTTACATTAAATGTCATGCTATCATATCAATTAAAACTATTAATAAAATCTAAGTTAAATAAAGAATTTTTATCTTCTCTATATGTTTTAATAAAATAAGAAGCCCTATTTGCTGCTGACATATCAGTACTAAATGGAATATATACAGATGTTGCTATTTCACCATTTGAATAACTAAATCATTTAAACGATACTGAATATGTATTTTGAATTTCTCTAATATGATATATAAATTTATTAATCTGTGATTTTTTATCTAAATTTTCAATCAATATTTTATTTTCTTTAAGTAAATCATATACTTGAATAGATTTATCTTTCTGTTTTTCTTTTATAGAGTTATCATACTTTGTGATTTTATCTTGCAAAGACGATAACTTTGTTTCTAAGTAAAAGTTAAACGAAAAAAGACTTACTACTAAAGCAATAGATACAAATAGAAAAATATATCAAATTTTATGTAAATTAGTACTTTCCTCTTGTAGTTCCATAATAATATTATTAATTATATAAATTTTCTCTAAAT
>SAAG01000067.1 GCA_010119095.1 Candidatus Altimarinota bacterium | reverse complement strand
TCAAGTAGTTCTAGTAGTTCAAGCTCATCTTCTAGTTCTTCTTCTAGCTCAAGTAGTTCTAGTAGTTCAAGCTCTTCTTCTAATTCAAATAACTCTTCCAATACAAATACTACAACTACTTCTTGAAACACAACATGTACAGTTTCAAATGAGTGACAATATTTAAATTGATATACTTGTGCAAAAACTACGAGTAAAAACTTAAGTTGACTTAATTATTCAAGTATTATCAAGATTACAAACAGTATCGAATCTGATACATACTGAAACTGAACAATAGAGAATACTGATTGTTCAACATGAAGTGAAACAGACAATGACGATTGATGATCATGATGAGATGGTTGAAGTACATGAAATAATTGAGGTTCAGGCTGATGATGAGGTTGATGATGAGGAGCATCAAGTAATATTGATACAGAATTAAAAAATATAACGGCTTCAGATATAAATAGTGACAATTCAAGTTGTGATGAGTTTTTTTGTATAAAAATTCTTTATAAAAAAAGTGAACATTCCCTATTTTGAAATTGAAGTAAAAAAGATAAGACTATTGAGTGAATTATAAAAAATTCAAACAATCATCTAAAAAAATATGCCAATACTTCCCTAATGCAACATCAAATTACTATTGATAATTGGGAAACTTCTATAAAAACTCTGCAACTAAAAGATATTTTTAATCTAAATTATATTGTTTTTTATATAGAAATACCTATTATCAACTCTGAAACTGATAATGCAAAAGAAAAAAAAGTGAAATCAAATTCTCCTTTCAGTATGACAAACTTACTTGAATACTATTTTAATTTATACTGAATTGAATATGAAAGAGCAAATAGTATTGATGATTTTTTAAAAACATTAGAAGAACTAAAGACTTTAAATGACTCTGTTGAGTGAGAAATAATGGAAGTTCCTAAAAAATATTGACAATTTGTAATTCAATCAATTGAAGATGAAGAAGGTGAACAAGAATTAAATAAATTATTAGCAACTAAACAAAGAGTAGATAATGTAGACTATTTATACTGATTATTTGTTGATTTATGAAGCTTCACTACTAGTTTTGAAGTCTATGTCCAATCAGTAAGAACACGGGTATTAAAAATGGATGAAAAAGAAACACGGTAATTATTAATAAGCATTATGAAAAAAATATTAATTATAACATTCTTATTGATATCAAGTATTTCCTTTGCTTATGCTGAAGGATCATGTTCTTCATGTACAATTAAAGATGCCCCAAGTAAAGAATTACAAAAATTCATAGAAAATCAAAAAAAGATAATGAGTAGAATCAAAAGCAAAGCGGCTTGAAAAACTGATAAATCTAGTCTTTTAAAGATAGAAGAAAAGTTTACAGTATCTATCAATTCTTTACTTGATTTCGACACATATTATGATGATTTCAATTATATATTATTAGAATTATTTACTAGTGTACCAAAAGAAATAAGAAGAGATAAAACTAAAATTGAAAATGAATTAACAAAAGTTCAAAATGAAATTGAAAGAAGTATAAAAAGAAGATATTCATGAGTAAGTATAAATTCTAGTGATATATGTAGTTGAATCGAAAACTGTGAAAAAACAATGAGTTGAACTGTTCTTGATGTGTTAACCAAAATTGCAAAAAATAATTCAAAAATCCTTACTTTATATCAAAATAGTATCCTATGACAAAATACTAAAAAAGATGAATTATATCTTGTACCAGATACATTTTATCAGGATTTAATTAACTCTTACAATAAAACAACTCTTATGAGTTGTTCTCAATGTGAATGATGATTTTTTAATGAAATGTCAGAAAAAATTAAGAAAATTTCTGACAATATGAAATCTACAGGTAATGCAACAAAATATTGGAAAGATGCATGGAATTTACTAACTGGAAATGTTACAGATGCTGAATTAAAAAAACTTGAAAAAGATTTACTTACAAAAGAGTTAGCTAATCAATGATTATCAAAAAAACAATCTCAAATTATATTAGATAACCTTGAAAAATTTTATTCTAAAACATGAGGTTGATGATATTCAACAGAAAATAACTTTGTATCAAATACTATAAAATCTATAGCTAATTCTGTTTGAATATATGTTGATACTTTTAGTGATGTAATTTCATACTTAAAAGAACAGGACTTTTTATGATGAGGACAAGTAATACATATAGTAGCAACTGAAATGAAGAAAAAAGATGAAACAAAAGCTATCTATGGTGATATGTGAAAAATGTATTCTGTATTGGTTAAAGAAGCTTCAATGCAAAGTATAGTTGATGAAAAATCAATTGAAAAATTAATTACTATTCATACAACTATATCAAAGATAATTCAAAATCTTGAAAAGACAGTTGATCCTGCTCAAAAAGTCTGTAGAGATCAATGTTCATGAGTATGAAATTGTAATAGCTATTAATAACATAATAATAATGATAATAAATAAAGAAGAACTTGAACAACTAAAGAAAAATGCAAAGATTCACAAAATTATATTTGATGAAATCAAAAAAGTTGCCAAACCATGAATTTCTTCATATGATATAGATTTACTTTGCTGAAAAATATGCAAAGAAAACTGAGTATTAGCTTGATTTAAGTGAGTTTATAGTTTCCCAGCAAATATGTGCATAAGTGTCAATGATGTTGTTGTACACTGAGTTCCATCTAAAAAAACTATATTTAAAGACTGAGATTTAGTTAAATTTGATTTATGAATAAAAGATAAGCATATTTGAATCAATACTGATGCAGCTATAGCAATTATAATATGAGAAAATAAAGACAAAGAAGTTGAAAGATTTTTAAAAGTAAATGAAATTGCTCTTAAAAAATGAATTGAGCAATGTAAGATATGAAATAGAGTATGAGATATATGAAATGCAATTCAAAAATATGTTGAATGAGAATGATTTCATATAGTTCGTGACCTTACATGACATTGACTTTGATATAGTTTGCATGAGAAGCCATATGTATACAACTATGGTAAACCTTGAACTTGAGAAAAATTAAAAGAATGAATGTTGTTAGCAATTGAACCTATAATATGATTTAGTAGCTCTAAAATAATTGATAAAGGTTGATTTGAATTTTTTATAGTTGATTGAAGTCTTGGTTGTCAAGTAGAACATACTGTGCTTATAACAAAAGAAGGACCAGAAATAATTATATAAATAAAAAACTCCCTTAATGGGAGTTTTTATTTATTTATCATTTTTTATAATCTTATCTATAAGACCATATTCCAAAGCTTCTTCTGCTGTCATAAAATTGTCTCTATCACAATCTTTTTCAATCTGTTCAATAGATTTTCAAGTATGTTTAGCAAGTATCTTATATAATCTACCTCCAGTTTTTATGATATGTTCTGCGGCTATTTTTATATCTACAGCTTGTCATTCAGCTCATCATAGTGGTTGATGTATCATAATCTCACTATGTGGAAGAGCAAACCTCTTCCCTTTTTCTCATCAAGCTAAGATTATTGATCACATAGATGCTGATAATCAAATAGAAACAGTATGTACTGGACATTTTATATATTGCATAACATCATAAATAGCAAGTCATGCTGTTACATGTCATCCTGGTGAATTAACATAAATAGTAATTGGAGCCTTTGGGTCTACTTTTTCCAAAAATAATAATTGTGCTATAACAGTATTTGCAACTGTGCTATCTATAGCTTCTCCCAAGAAAACAACTCTATCTTCAAGTAATCTACTATAAATATCATACACTCTCTCCCCTGATGGAGTTTTATCAATTACAGTTGGGATAAGTGTATTTGTAATTGGATATATTTTTCTTGCCATAAAATAACTTTAATAATTAAAATAATCTTATCAATATTTTATCACATATAACAGTTTTATCAACTAAAATAGATTTTAATTAATTGACGAAATATATATTGTATTAAAAATTAACTTGACGAATAATTAATATTTATTATTATCCTATTAATCTATTAATAATTTATAATATGATATCAAAAAAATTAGATTTTAAAACAAGACTTGAATCTTTTGAAAATTTTTGAGATACAATAATAAAAGAATTAAATATGGTTATTTCAGATACTAATAAGTGAGTAATTGAAATACTTATTAATTGAAAAAAGATAGAAGAGGATGCTTTAAAACGCGGATTAAAAAAATTAGCTGAAATAGTTACTACTCAATGAGTTTTACCAGATACAATAATTACACTAGTAAAATTAGTTAATAATAAAGAAAAATTAATTGATATAATTGATTCAAATGATACTAAAAAATTATCAAGTTTATTAATATTTTGTGAGGTTGAAAAATTAGCAAATTATATAAATTCAAATAAAAGATCTCTAATTATTGATACAATTCAACAAAAATCTCGTGATAAGATTGAAAAATTATCGAAAAAAATCAATAAAATTAAATTACCTAAAATAAGTTGAGAAAGAATATTTCCTGATTTTTGATATAAAAATTAAATTTTTTATTTTTTACTCGCCAACTGCCCACAAGCAGCATCTATATCATCTCACATTGTTGCTCTGATTGTAGAAGGAACCCCATAATTTTCAAGTACTTTTTGAAATTTTTCTATTATAAATCTAGGTGTTGCATTAAAACTTCATCAAGTTCATTCTCAAGCATTATAAGGTATGAAATTTACATGTGCCAACTTCCCTTTTAGAAGTTCTCATAGTTCACGAGCAAGACGAATATCATCATTAACTCAATTTATCATTATATATTCATAAAAAACTCTTTTATTTGTTTTTTCTACATAATCATCTAAAGTTTTCATAAGAGTTTCTAGATTACTAGCCTTATTTACAGGCATTATTTTATTTCTTATCTCATCATTTGGAGCATGTAAACTTACTGCCAAACTAGTTTGAGAAAAATCATTTCAAAAATCCACGATTCATTTTATAATTCAACAAGTTGATACAGTTACTCTTCTATTTGATAGATTAAGTTTCTTTTGATTACATATTATTTCTATTGATTTTTTCACATTTGCATAGTTTAAAAATGGCTCTCCCATACCCATATATACTACATTTCTCAAAATAGTTCATTCCTTATAAAGCATATTTGCTGCATAATAAACTTGTTCAACAATCTCATAAAATTCTAGATTTCTTTGAAGCCCCAGTTTTCAAGTAGCACAAAAACTACAAGCCATAGGACACCCAGCCTGAGACGAAATACATAATGTATTTCTACCAGTTAGATGTCTCATTATTACACTTTCTATAAAAAGTCAGTCTTTGGTTTTAAAAAGTATCTTAGTAGTTTGACCATTATCTGAAGTAACTATATGATCTATTTCTAAACTACAATAAAAACTATTCTCTTTCAATAATTCCCTTAATTCTTTAGGAATAGTTTGAATATCTAAAAAATCTTCTACAAAGTTTTTATAAATTGCATTTTCCAATTGTGAATACCTAAAAGGAGGTATTTTTTTTTCTTTAAATAAATCTTTTATTTTTTCTTCATCGTGAATGGAAAACATAAAATTTCAATTAACAATTAATAATTAACAATTAATAATTATAGTATTTAAAATATTTAAAAGATTATTAGCATTGGCTACAATCATTATTAATTATTCATTTTTAATTATTAATTTTAAATCTATTTTAAAAAAAATTTTGAAAAAAGAAAGTTTAATATAAAATTAGTATGTAAATAACTAAAACTTTGTGTAAGTTTGCAATTTGTTAATTTATTAATTTTTTTTCAAATGAAATCAAACAAATCATGAACAACCATTATAGAAGCTATAATTGCTATGTTTATAATAATTGTATGAACAATATGAGTTTATACAATATATGCTAAATCTCAAAAAATCTCTATTTCAGTAGAAAATAGAGTTAAAGCTATATCTATTGCTAGAGAATGAATAGAGGTAATACAGAATATTAGAGATACAAACTGGGTATTGTTTTGAGCTGACTCAAAAAATTGCTGGAATGTTAAGGATTATGAAATAAACTGTTTATGAGATAATGTATGAACTCATAAAATACCTGCATGAAGCTATAAAATTATCAAAGATGTTGATAATAGATGGAAATTGATTGATCTCACATCTACAACTTGAAATTACGATGATCAAACATTTAGAGATACATTTGTAGTAAATGTTGATGCTGATTGATTATATACTCAAAGTTGATGAGCACAATTTAAACCACTTTTCACTAGAAAAATCGAAATAAGTTATATCGATACAAATTCTAGTGGAAACGGTGAAAAACTTGATGAAAAAATGCTTGTTAAATCTATTGTATCATGGTGAGATAATTCTAAAGTATGATTTTATACAGTTACTCTTGAAAATTTACTTACGAATTGGAAAGAGGATTAA
>SAAG01000066.1 GCA_010119095.1 Candidatus Altimarinota bacterium | reverse complement strand
AAAACTTTCTCCTCGGAAGTATTAGAACACATAAAACATTTATTTTGCATAAGTAAGTTAGTTAATAGATAAATTTCAATTCAATTATATTTCTTATTTATATAACTATTTTTCCTGGAATTTCAAAAACTTTGTCATTTTCTAAAAGATATAATTTATCTTTTTTTGTAATTAGATACTTTACTTTAATATTATCACCAATTTTCTTATCTTTAATAAATTTTTCTGGAAAAGTATCAAATTTATATTTATTGTTGTCAAAAAACAAGATAAAATCATAAAAGTATTCTTTAGTATTTTCATAATCAGAAAGTTGATTTAATTCTATTATTTTTGCATCTCAGAAGTATCAATTTTTTTCTACATTTTTTGAATTATAGTAAATCTTTAAATATAATATAATCATAATTATATAAATAAAAATGAAAAAAGGTACAAAATATAGTATTAATAATAGTATAATAACAACAAAGCTGATTTTTAATTTATTTAACATAAATAAAAATTACCAAATAATTTACCCACTACAACTCACACACTCCTTAACCTCCAGACTCATACTTCTCACATAATAAATAGTTTTAATATCTGCTTTCCAAGTTCTTATATAGTAGCTGTAAAGTTCTGCAGGACTTACTTTTTCAGGGTTTATCATCCATTCAAAACTTATACTTTGGTCAATCCATTTGTAGATAACAGATACCATATCAATTACATCGTTCATATTCATATTCACATATTCTTTGTAGTACCAGAAATTCTCAGGAGTCAGTTTTGGTGCAACATTCACTGTTGAAGCAAATTTATTAGTCTCTACAAAGTATTTCTTGTAGATAGGGAGAATTGAAGCTGTTGACCCAACAACCAAAGCAGTTGAAGTATTTGGTGCTGGTGCTAGGTGATAAGCAAACCTTACTCAATGCTTTTTTATATCATCAATCAATTTTAACCAATCATCACTCATTCCTGAATTTGCTTTAAACCATTTTGCATCTTTTCACAAAAGTATTCATTTTGACCGATCACTTCACTCATAAACTGGATAAGTTCCTCTTTCTTCTGCAAGTTCATTTGATGCTTTAAGTGTAGCAAAAGCATATTTTTCAAATAATTTATCTGTATATTCACGAGCCTCTAAGCTATCATAATTAAGTTTAGATGTAGCTAAGTGTTCAGCAAGTCATAAAAAACCTAGTCCTACTGATCTATATTTTTTGGCTGTAAGTTCTGCTTCTTTGATAGGATAATAGTTTAGTGTTATTACATTATCAAGGATTCTCATTGCAATAGGGAATACTTTTTTTATCTCTTTTTCAGTATTTACTTTTGCTACATTGATAGATGCTAGATTACAAACTACAGTATCTCCAGGTTCGTATCTGATAACTATTTTTCCATCTTCGATTTGTTCTTCGATGAATTTTGCTGTCGAAGTATTTTGACATATTTCCACACAAAGTTGAGTAGAATAAACCATTCAAGCATGTTTATTTGGATTTGCCTTGTTTACAGTATCCCTAAAAAATGTGTAAGGCATACCAGTTTCTACAACAGTTTTTAAGAATTTCTTAAATAATTCTTTTGCATTTACCTTCTCAGCAAGTTCTAAATCAGTTCTACTTTCTAGTTCTAAATATAGTTTTTTGAATTCATCTCCATAATAATCTTGCATCTTTTTACCAGTTTTTTCAGTAACTTCTTTTGGATCAAAAAGTGTAAATTCTTTGTTATTTTGAAGTCTTTCCATAAATATATCTGGAATAGAAACGGCAGGGAATACATCAAATGCTTTTCTTCTGATATCACCAGTTTCAGTTTGTAAATCCAAAAAATCATATATATCTCTGTGCCAGATATCCAAAGTTACACTTATCGATCACATCCTAGCTCCTAGTTGATTAACAGCTATTGCAGTATCATTGATTACTTTTATCCAAGGATTTACTCATCCAGATGCTCATTTTATACCTCTAATTGAACCTCATTTTGATCTAATATTACCTAAGTATACTCCAATTCAACCACCAAATTTTGAGATTTGAGCCATATTTTCCACATTGTGATAAATAGACCTAAGATCATCATCCACATTTAATTTAAAACAACTTGAAAGTTGATTATAATTTGTTCTAGCATTTAAAAGTGTTGGAGTAGGAAGTGAAAGTTTTTGCATAGAACAAGCATCATAAATCTTTTTTGCAATCTCAAGCCTATCTGAGTCTTTTTCAGGAATTGCTAGAAATAGAGCAGCACTCATATACATCTCTTGTGGGAGTTCTTTTATGACTTTATTTGGATTAAGTAAATATCTCTTTCTCATCATAAAAATCGTAGTATAATTGTACTCAAAATCTCTATCTTTTTTTATGTATTCTCAAGCTTTTTTAATATCTTCTTTGCTATAATACTTGTAAAAATCTTTAAAATAATATCAAAGTTTTATGTATTCATCAACCAAATCTTTGTATGTCTTTCAAGTATAAAGGTCATCGATTATGATATTTCTGTTTTTTGTAGCTTCTTTGTATAGATCTATTGTCATAAATCTACTTGCGATAAATTGCCAATCACTATTTTCTATACTAATCAAGTCTATACTTGATTTCACAAGCATCTTTGTTATATCTGAAGTCTTGATTCCATCAACTATATAGTTTTTCAAAACAGTTTCTATCTCTTCAAATGAGCAAGTTTTTTCTAGCCCATTAACTACTCTTTTGTAGGTTTTCTTGATTTTACTCATATCAAAAACTTCTTTTGTTCAGTCAGTTTTTGTAACTTTTAGTGAATGAGTTGCTAGTTTTTTTTCTAGTTTTTCTCTTTGTTTTTCCCTCTCTTTTGCTCTTTCTCTTCTATAAACTATATAAGCTTTTGCAATCTTGAATTTTCCAGCTTCCATCAATGCATTTTCTACTGCATCTTGGATTTCTTCTATATTTAGTATTTCTTCAGTTTCGTGTTTTTTCAAATCATCAATTACATTTTCAACAATCTCGTCAATTGAGCTTATCTCATTTTCACCACAAGCTTCATAGGCTTTTTGTATAGCGATTTTAATTTTAGATTTATCAAATTCAACTATATCACCAAGTCTGTTTTTTATTGCATGTAATTCCATAATTTCTAGTCTTTAAGGGAAATAATATACGGTTCTTATAGTTTTTATAATTTATTTGTTATGCTCAAAAACTCGACCAAAACTTAAAAAAATTAAGTTTTGGGACTAAAAACAGTTTTCGCTAACAAATAAATTATAAAAACTATAAATTAATCATTATAATTCTATGTAAAAAAATGCAAATTGCTATAAAAACTTGTACAATTTAGTTCAAAAAATGTTAAAAAGTGGCATTTTTTGCCTTGAAAATGTTAAAAAGTACTTAGTTTTGACATTTTTTTAAATATTTAGGGATACTTTTAAATTTTTTTGATAATAATAAATTATTGTGATAAAATATATAAAATTAGTTTTGTTATATTTAATTATGCCTCCAGAAGAACAGGAAAATAAAGAAGAAAATGAAACAAATAATCAAAATACACAAAATCCTCAAACTTTAGAGGGTTCTATAAAAGTACTTGAAGAAAGATTACAAAAAATTGATAAATCAAACAATTATGAACTTGAATTAATAAAAAATCAATTAAGTGAACTTAGAGAAGTTAAATCTAGATATGATAAATTGAGAAATAACTGAGTTACTATTGAGGCAAAAACTAAACTTGATGGCTTATTTAAAGTATTATGAGAAAAGACATCAAAATATGAAGCTATATGAAATCATCTCTCAAGTATTAAAACTGAAATTGCAAGAGAAGAGGGAAATAGAAATGATTCATTATTTTGAAGAATTGATGTAGTAAATCTTTCAAAGATAGGACATGTGTCTATTAAAGATTATTATGATAATTTTGTTAATTTTGAAAGGGCATTTAAACCAACAATGAGAGATTATATAGAAAAACATATTAGATTTGAAAGAGATGTTTTTTGACAAAAGTTTGAAAAAACATTAGAAAATGAACATATGACTATGTTTTATGATATTTTTACAATAAAATATTTAGATAAAATTTATGAAAGTGATAATAGATCTTGACTTGAATTATTGCATAATAATCTATCTATTAAAAAATGATTAATGTTTAATAAAGCAGAGGTCGATATTTTAATATGACAAACAATAGGTGAAATGCTTAAAAAATGAATTAAATTTCCAAAAGAGGAAACAATAAATATAAAATTGGAGTGAGAAGATAAAGCTTTTCCAAGAAATATATTTGAAATTCAGGATAGAAAAGCACTTGAAATAGCATATAAACTTCAATATGAAATAGAAACTAGAATAGATAAGTTGGATAAAGAAAATGTAGTAGAAGAGGTAGAAGCGATTAAAAATCTGATAAAAAATTTCGATGATCATAGAAGCATAATTATGTCAATAAATGATTGAGAATGAACTAAATTGGAGGAAAAACTTAACGAAAAGTTAAAACATATCGAAATAACAAATATCTGAATTAAGATAAAAAGAGTAGAAAAGATAATCAATAAGTTAAATGTAGACAATATAAAAAATGAGTTAGATATAATTTCTCTATTGATATCTACTTTAAAAAATCAAATTGTTACACATAAATGAGATTTAAATAGTAAAGAGTATGATGAAAAATTAAATAAAATCGATAATTTATTGATTGAAAAACTATTAATGTTATATCAAAAAAAATCTTGAGTATCACAAATTGATGGTAGAAAAAGCATAAAAGAGTCAGATTTTGTTTTATTATTAAGAAAAGCTGTAAACGAAAAAGAAATATCTTCTGAAATAATGGATAAAATAATAAAAAAAGGTTATGATAAAGCATTTTCTGTTGAGTTTAGTACACAGATTTGAAAAAAATCTATGGAAAATCTTTTGGAATACGAAGATAAGTGGAGTAAAATTTTTACAAGTGAATTAAAGGATTTGATATGAGAAGATAATGCAAAAAAAATGTTTTTGTTAAGTTTTATTGAATCAAATGCTACATCTAACAAAGTAAGTGAAGCTTGAGCAATGGGGCGGTTTCAAATGTTACCAAGTATAGCTAAAAAATATATAAACCCAGAGATGATAAGTGAAACAAAAATAAAGATTATTAATGAATTTATCAATAAGGTAAATAGCGATTATGTAAACAATAAAACAAAGATGAAATTAAAAGATAAAACAAAGTTTAGAAAACAAAAAGATTTAAAGATTAAAAAATACAAAGAACAAGTTGAGGCTTTATCAGACAATGATATGATAGAAAAGATTTTACAAGATCCTATATTTTCTGCAAAAACCGCAGCAAAATATTTAAGAGAATTGATTAAAGAAGAAAAAAGCAAAAATGGAAGTAAAGATGAAGATGATATTATCCTAAGAGCTATATTGAAGTATAATTGAAGCTTTAGTAATAGATTAAATCCAGTTTCTGATATTGAATCTCATGTAAGTATTTGATTAGAAGAATTAGAAAAAATGATTATCTCAAAAGATGTGAAAACCAATAATTCAAAATCAACAGAATCTCAAGATAAAAAGACAATTGAACCACTTGAAGTAAAAAAGATTATTGATGATTTAGCTATCCTACTTGATAATCGTAAAACAAGACTACTTTCAAAAGAGGTAAGTGTTAAAGATTGCATGGAGGAAATAAGAATTATACATAACATATTTTTTAATCCTGTAAAAGCAAAGAATTGAATTTATAATTTCCAGATATTGGATGATTATTATTTGTATAGAAATTTTGATGATAAAAATACGATTATATCATGGATTGATAATTATACAAAAACTATATTGGATCAACAATATATGTATCCTGAGCAATTTGCATCATTATTGGATGTTTTTAATGTTTTGAAAGATAAAAAGCAATAAAAATTATCATAATTTGATTTTCTTTATCTTTTCCATAAAATTGGTTTATAAAAATAACCAATTTTTTTATGCAAAAATTTGATAAATTTTACTTTGAGAAATTTGAATTTGATGATAAGACTTTTAAAGCAAAGTTTTATTATAGTTTTGATGAAAAACAACATTTTGTAGAAGAAATTGATTTTTCTACAGATTTATTAAAGTCTAGAAAAAAACTTGATAAAAATATACTAGATAACTTTTTATTCCCATTATCAATTGCTTTATGAATAAGCTACTACAAGCTTTATCCGACAAAAGAACTTGTTGTAAAAACTTGATTTTTGAGTGAAGATGACAAGTCTTTTTGGGTTAAGTTTTACAGAAATTGACTTGGAGAATTTTTATATAAAAACAAGATTTCTTTTGAAGGATTATTCAATTTTATCAATGATAGTGATAAATATTATCCAATTATCGATTTCAAGACTAGTGATGATATACTTTTACCTATTTGATGAGGAAAAGATAGTATAGTTAGTGCTGAATTATTGTTGAAAAAT
>SAAG01000199.1 GCA_010119095.1 Candidatus Altimarinota bacterium | reverse complement strand
TTGATCATATCATAGGCAAATTATATGTGGTTTATGTTTTTCAAGACATAAAAAAGGATTTTTTAGGTCGCCTAGTTCAACTATATCTGATAATTCTTCATTTTTTAGTACTTCTAACCTCTTGTTTTCATTATTTTTTGGATAGTTTCACTTAATTATTTTTACATTTTCATCTCGAGCAATGATTGTGATGAGTTGATCTCAGTAAAAACTGCTTTCAGTTAAAAAGTGCTTATGTCATGGGTGAAATATATCAAAAGTACCGAAAGTCATAACTTTGATAATATCTTTTTTTGCAAAAATAATATCTAGTTCAATTTGTTTTTTTAGCTCTCCAAATGAATCAAAATTCTTGTTATCTCTTATCTTTTTAATTAAATGTATTTTTATTTCTTTGTCATATAAATCCCCTTCATAGTCAAATAAGTGAGATTCAAAAATTCATTTTTTTTGTACTGTAGCTCAGACTCAAGGATATTTTTTATTGTTTATTACTACATTGATTTTATAAACTCAATCTGGTATTTTTTCTACATCATAGAAAATATTTGCTGTTTTAAACAAATATTTTTCTCAGTTTTTATTTCAGTGAATTACTTTTCAAATTATTATTTGATGCATAAAAATAATTTAATTACTATCTTTTCTTTTTACCTCATCTCTTAATCTCTATAATCATATCTCTGAGTTCTGCTGCTTTTTCAAATTCTAGATTTGCTGAAGCTATATCCATCTCTAGTTCTAATCTCTTAAGTTTTATATCTAGAGTTTGTTTATCAAGCTGTGAATAATCTACATTTTTAGTTTTTAGTCCCATATCTTTTATGGTACTGAAAATCGTAGTTGGAGTTATCCCATTTTTATCATTGTAATCTTTTTGGATTTTTCTCCTATAATAAGTCAAATCAATAGCTTTTCTCATACTGTCAGAGATAGCAAGTCAATCCTCATTTATAAGTCTACCATTGTCGAGTCTGGCTAAGTTTCATAGTGCATAGATTTCTTGAGTTTGTCATTCCGTACTTGATACGGAATCATTAAATGGATTTTTACCTTTTCATGATCCTGAAACAAGTTCAGGATGACGACTTTCTTTTATTTTCTCAGTATACATTATTACTTTACCACTACTATTTCTGGCTGCTCTACCTATAATCTGGATTAGTGCTGATTCACTCCTCAAAAATCATTGTTTGTCAGCATCTATAATAGCTATTCT
>SAAG01000198.1 GCA_010119095.1 Candidatus Altimarinota bacterium | reverse complement strand
TGTTTTTGTGTTTTAAAGAAAAAATTGTTTTGTAATCCAGTCTAATTAAATCCAATTTATTAATATCAACTAGTTCATCATTTAGTTTTAAGTCAAATATCTTTAGATTTTCATAAGTAAATATAATTTTATTCTCATATAAATCAGAGATTTCTGTAAGCTTTCATGTATAATTATCATAAATAAATCTCAAAGAATTATCTTTTGATTTTATCTCAGATATATTTCAATTATTATTGTATCTGATATTGGTTTTTTGACTATTTTTTCATTTAATTATTTCAAATTCATCTATCCTATTTTGAATAAAATTATATTTATATATTTTTTCTATCCCAAGGTCATTTATTGTCTCCTTAAATAATAAACTTGTTCAATTATGACTTATTATCTCAAAATTATTATTGTCTGATTTATACTTGAAGTCTTTATCAATGCTAAATTTTGTAGATTCTCAATTTCAATTTGTTAATGTAATATTTTGCTTTAATTGGTCTGAAGTAATTATGTAATCATAATTTGTTAATATTTCAGAATCACTATTTTTATATAGTTTTAAATCTATATTTTTATAAAATATAATATTTAAAATATCTTTCACTTCCATTTCTTGTTTTTCATTTTTGATTTTCTCTATATTTACATTTTCAGTCTTTAAAATATTTCAATCCTTATCGAGTAAATTCAATTCTAAAATATACTTTCAAGGTTCTTTTAGAGGAATTTCAATCTTTCAATCAATTTTTTCTTCTCATTTAATACTTTGTAATTCTTTTATGGATTGTCATTCCGGACTTGATCCGGAATCATCAATATGATTATTAGCATTGGCTTCATTTTTTACCAACTTATAAATAATTCTATCTACATTTTCTCTTCATTTTCATTTTACATTATATCTTATGTCTATATTATCAGCTTCAATTTTAAAATCTTTTGTAACATCCAAAGTTAAAGGCATACCATCATCTAAGTCTAAATATTTACTTCAAGAAGCACTTGAAACAACTTCATAATTTTCACTAAATCACAGCTTAGCACTTCATTGTATTGTAACTCACGAATTTGTTGTTTTTCAGTCTTTATCAAAACTAGATAATACTATATGATACTCCCCATCTCAAGTAGAGTTTGTTTCAATTTTATGATTAATTGGTTCTCCAGTTTTTCAAGGAATCAAGAAAAACTCTCTTTCTCCACTTTCTCCAGCTCTACCACTAGTCCAAGCTCCAGG
>SAAG01000197.1 GCA_010119095.1 Candidatus Altimarinota bacterium | reverse complement strand
AGAGGGCGGTGTACCCGCGCAGTGCCACGGCCATATCAGACGCCCCTCGCGATCGCAGTGTTGATTCGGGCGGCCGTCGAGTTGGCGAGGTAGTCCACGCCGGTCAAGGTCAGGGTTGCGCCGTCGAGGGCCTGACGGATCGCGGCCGTGGTGATGGTGGGCTGGGTGGCCTGCCCGTTCTTGTTGGGCCGTCCGCCGGCGTTCATCCACTCCAGCAGGGGGCTCCAGAACCGGGCGTCCGTGGAGTTGACGACGAACTCGTCCCCGGCGAGTGGCTGGTTGAGGACTGTGCCACCCGTGTAGAGGGGCCACAGGATGTTGTCGTAGCCGGGGTCGTTGCCGGGGACCCAGCCGCCAGCGTTGAGCCCCTTGCCGACCCGGCCGCCTTCGTGCAGGCCCGCCCGCACCCACCCGCCTTGATTCCGATCGGCGAGGAGTCGCCACGCGTCAGCCGTCGCGGTCACGGAGAGTGAGACCGTGCGGGGCCGTGCCGCGTAGTTGATGTCCCGTTCCGCCTGCGCCGTGTTCGCGTTGACGGTCATCCACTCCTCGGCCTCACGGACCGCTTCCTCGGCCTCCTCCAACCGCTTCCGGGCTTCCTCGTTGTCCCCGTTGATCGTGATGTCATCCTCGGCCTCACGGACGGCCTGCCTTGCGTCCGCCAGCCGCTGCTGCGCGGGTTCGTTGTTGCCACCGATGGTGATGTCATCCTCGGAGGTTCCGACGAGTCCCATGAGGACCTTCAGCGCGTCCTCCGCGGGGTAGGTTTCCCCGTTGATCTCGACCTCGCCGGTCTCCATGTTGATGGAGTCCACGATGTAGGCGAGGGCGTCCTCGGCGGTCAGGGTGTTCCCGTTGATGGTGACCTCACCGCCGGACTCCGCGACCTTCGCGGAGAAGGCGTCCATGTCCTCGGACATGGCGAGGGTCGCGTCGTGGATCTTGGCCTTCATGATCTCCGGGCCGGCCCACTGCTCGAACTTGGTGCGCATCGAGTCGATGGCCCCACCAAAGGTGTCCCGCATCCCGTCAGCGACGACGGGGGCCTCGGTGTTGAGTCGCTGCAACGACAGGACACCGTCCGCTGTCATGTCATCGATGTCCTGAGCGGTCTCATCGGAAATCAGCCCAAGTTTGCCCATCGCATGGGCGACGTCGTTCACGAAGTTGAGGATCGGGATACCAGCCGACGCGGCGAAGGACGCGAACGACTCGTACGCGGTGGCGGTGGACT
>SAAG01000196.1 GCA_010119095.1 Candidatus Altimarinota bacterium | reverse complement strand
ATGATGTCATATGATAAGGAACTAGTTCCTTATCTACTTATAACTCAAGAAGAAGTAGAAAATGTGTATTAAAAAATTATATAATGTTATAGTAAGTGAGTATGCTAAAAAACATTTAAATAATAACTTGCATTTTTATTACAATAACTTGCATTTTATAAATTTAAATATATAATTATTCTGTTAGATAAGACAAATAATAACTTGCATTTTAAATATTTATGTTGCATTATGACAAACAATTTAAACCAAATATTTGATTTTATAAAGTCAAAAACTAAGATTTCTTATACTGATATACTACAAAGATTTCCAAATATAGCTGAAACGACTGTTACTAGAAATTTAAATAAACTTCAAAAAGAGTGAAGAATTTTAAAAACAAAAATCTGAAAAAATACTTTTTATGAGATTATTTGAAAAGATTTTATTTTAGAATATTTTAATAAACCCTTTTTTGAAAGAGAAAAAAAAGAATATAGTTTTGATTTTTTAGGTGATTATATTCCAAATGAAACAAGTTTCTTATGAGAAAAATATGAGATATTAAAAAGAGAATATTTAGATAAAGAAATATTATCAAGTTATGATTACAAGCAAAACTTGAGAGCTATAGAAAATCTGCTTATAGATTTAAGTTTCTCGTCTTCAAAACTAGAATGAAACACCTATAGTTATCTAGATACTGAGATACTAATCAAATATAATAATAGTGCTGAATGAAAAACACAAGTAGAAACTCAAATGATACTCAACCACAAAAATGCTATAAAATACATAATTGATAATAAAAAAGAGATAAAGCTTTCTACACAAGATTTTCAAAATATCCATATTTTGCTTTGAAAATGACTTTTACTCGAAGATTATTTATGAAAAATTAGAACTTCTGAAGTAAGTATTTGAGGTTCTGCATATACTCCACTTGAAAATCATTTTCAATTAAAAGAACAATTTGAACTATTTTTACAAAAATTAAACGAGATAAAAAATCCATTTGAACAATCACTCTTTATTCTTGTCTTTATACCATATTTTCAAATATTTATGGATATAAATAAAAGAACTTCTCGTATTTCTAGTAATATTCCTCTTATAAAAAACTGACTTATTCCTTTTAGTTTTTTACAAATAAATGATAGACAATATATAAATGCTATTTTAGCTGTTTATGAGCTCAATGATGTAAGTCTACTAAGAGATATGTTTGTAGAAAATTATTTACTGAATATGAAAAGATATATT
>SAAG01000007.1 GCA_010119095.1 Candidatus Altimarinota bacterium | reverse complement strand
ATATAACTGATCAACTAGCTCTTACTTCTACTGAGTTTTCTGGTGTTGGTAATTCGTTTTGAGTTGAGTAAACATCCAATCATTCATGCATAGTTGATAGTTGACTTAGTCTGTTTGTATCTCTTATTCAAACTAAATGACTTGAAAATGATACAAATCAAATTGTACCTAAGATAGCAAGTATTGTGATTACTACTATTAATTCTACTATGGTAAACGCTTGTATTAATTTTTTCATATATTATTTTTTTTCTATTATTTATTAACACTTTTCTTAGCAAGCATCTCTTCGATTTTTTGCATCAATTTTATCTTATTTTTTGTAAATTCCAAATCAACTCCAGATTTTACATCTCATTTTTCTGAAAGTAAAATAGCAATAGGCTTAGTTTCATCAAATTTAGAAAGTATAATGTTTATTATTACCATTATTGGAACTGATAAAAGCATCCCTACAATACCCCATATACTTCACCAAAATACCAATGATAAAAGTATAACCAAAGGACTTAGATTTAATTTATTTCATGTTAATTTTGGTTCAACTATATTTCACATAACCATCTCTATACTCACAAAAGTAGCAACCATAACAAAAAAGTAAGAGAAATTATCAAATTGTATTAAACTTAATACCATTGGAAAAAATATTGCAATAATTGATCAAATGTTTGGAATAAAATTTAATATAAAAATCAAAAATGCCCAAAACATAGCAAAATCTAAACCTATTGTTCTCATGACAATATAATACATAGTTGCACTACAAAAACTTATAAAAATCTTGATAGTAAAATATGTTTTTATATCTTTTTTGATTTTGTTAATTATCTCAAATACTTTTCTCCTTTTTTCTTCATTTTCAACCATTAAAGTCACTTTTTTATTGAAAAATTTATATTCAAGCAATATAAATATAAGATAAAATAATGTTGTACCAATATAACCAAGCATATTTGTGACTAAAGTCGCCATATTGGTAAATATATCTTGAAAATTTATATAACTCCATAGTTTTTGGTAAAATTCTCATTCTTCTAATCCAAACCTTGCAACACTTTTATCTATTAGAAATCTAAATTGATCTTGGTAAAATCATGCTTTTGAAACTATATCTTGGATGTTTGAATTTATTATTTTGTACATTACCCAAAATATTATGCTATATAGCATTATATTTAAAACAAAAGCTAAAAATTTATATTTTATTATTTTTATGAAAAAAGTGTATGTTGAAATAAGAGAAAATGCAAGTAAGAATGCAATAACAAAAGGAATAATAAAAGAATCTCAAATATACAAAATATAAAAGACTATAACCAAACTTATTATAGCCATATTTATGTTTAACAAAGTATTACCTTTATTCATTATGATTTTTTTAATAATAAATCTATCTGATTATAATTATTATCTAAAAAATTCAAATAGTTTTATTTTAACTCTTTTAAAAACAAATTAAGTTTTTCAATTAATGCATCATATACATACATTTCTCTTTCTTTTATGGCATTTCATGACTTAATTTTTTCTTCTTTTTTTATTTCAACTTTTTTTATAATTTGTTCAATTACATATTTTTTATTTTCTAAATTAAGTTTCTGAAAGTCTTTATGCTCTTTGATTATATTTAATTTCTCTTCGATTTTAATATTTATTATATCTATCAGACTACTTTCTATTTCATCTTTATTTTCCTTTATTTTTTCTTTTATAGCATCTACTTTTGCTTCAAGTATCTCTTGTTTTTTTGTAATTTCAGATTTTATATCTATATCTTTTTTAACTGTTTCTAAATTATTTTTTATATATTCAAGGTAATTACTTAATTTATCTTCGTTTACATATACAGTTAGTTTTTTATATGTTTCTTTTTTTATAGACAATAGCAAACTTTGATAATTATCAACATTTTTGTTTTGAATTTTAAATGCATTATATTCTCATATAATATTATTGATTTCATTTACCTGTATTTGAGTTAAATCAGCTTTTAAAAAACTTTTTATATCTTCTATACATGACAAATCAGGATTTTTTGAATAAATCTCCTTTTGTTTTTCTTGAAGCATACTAATACTTTGTTTTAAATCATTAATTGTCTCTCAGCTTGATGAATAAGCTGAGCTAGATAAAAATAATATAAAAACAATAAATATTAATTTCGTTAATTTAAACATTTTAAAATATTAATATAAAACATATCTACAAAAATTAGAGAATCTTATGGTTATAAAATAGAATTAATAAGGCTTTAACACTACAAAATAAATCATGATTCTCTAATTCTCGTAACAGTATATTAATTAATTTTGTTTATTTTACAAATTCCATATGTAAAGATTGTGTGAAGAAACAATAAATAGTATTTTAAATACCCCTATAAATCATTAAATAAAAGGAAAAAAGTAGATAAAATAAAATATTTTTTTTATATATTTGACATTTACTTTAAAAAATATATACTGGGTATATATTAATTTTATATTAAAAATATTACTTAATTTTTTATATTATGATTACAGATAACCAACAAAAGGTTCTTGATAAAATTGTCAGTTATATGACCAGATATGGTAAGTCACCTACTATTGAGGAACTTAGAATCATCCTTGAACAAAAGTCAAAAAGATGAGTTACTCAGTACCTTGAAGCTCTTGAAAAAAAGTGATTTATAAAAAGAGATAGTACATATAGAGGTATCAAGTTATGAAACAGTGTTTGAATCCAGACTTTTTTAAATATCCCTATTTTGTGATATGCCAATGCTTGAAAACCTCTAGTTTTTGCAGAAGAAAATGAGCTTTGAACTCTAACTATATCAAAAAGTATGGTTACAGGATGAGAAAGTAATTATTTTTTCTTGAAAATCGAATGAACATCAATGAACAATTATCAAGTAAAATGAAAAACAATTGAAGATTGAAGTTATGTACTTATCAAAAAAGATGATAACACAATTACTGAAAATAATGCCTTTTTATTTATCGTTGACTGATGTGCTACGATTAAAGTCCCTAAGATTGATTGAAATACACTATACCTATTACCTAAATCAAAAGATGCTGAACACAAACCTATTATATTATCTTTAGATGACAATATAATGGTTAACTGAAAAGTTATTGATGTATTCAATTTTTAATTATTTGAAGAAAAAAAAGAGATTGTTATATAACAATCTCTTTTTTTATCTCAATGATTCTAAATAATCACTTGGTACAAATTCATTATTTTTGTATTTTCAGATATTGACCCCTATCTTATACATAAAAAGTTTCTTCCGTAAATCACTTATATCCATATCAGTAATAAAGATATCATCCTTATATCTGTAAAACTTTTTAGATTGTATCTGAAAATTGTAGTTATCATCTATATATTTTTCAATTATTTTAGTATCTTTTGATGAAAGTTTTTCATAATTTTGAACAACATCTTTATTCACTTGTGAAAATCTATTTTTCTTCTCCATTTTTACATCAAACATAGAATTTCTAGAATATATTGCCTTTTTTTCTTGTTCAACTATTGATTTTATTTTCTTGATTTTTGCTACAAAAAATCATCAAGTATGAGTTATATGTGGCCAACTTCTAATATAATCTGGAATGATTTCTAACGAATCTTTATACCTCTCCAAAATAGCTTCTACAACTCACTCATTTTCCAATTTATTTAAAGTACAAGTACTGTAAACTAGTTCTCATCATACTTTTAGAGTTTTAACTGCACTATCAATTAACGAAAGTTGAAGTTTTGAAATTGATTTTATATTTTTTATATTCCGATACTTTAGTGAATCATCGGTCTTGTATGCAGTTCACTCTCAGCTACAAGGAGCATCAAGCAATACCTTATCAAATAATTCTGGAGTTTCTTTAAAAAACCTACCATCATAATTTGTACATACTACATTTAAAACTCACATCCTATCCAAATTGAAAAAAAGTCATTTAAACCTTTCTTTATTGATTTCATTAGCAACGATTATAGAATCAGGATAATACTCTGAAAGTTGAGTTGTTTTCCCTCCAGGACTTGCACTCATATCCAGTATAACATACTGTGAGTGGTCTACCTTATCACCAGACATATAGTATGGAGAACTTGAAGCTGCCAATTCTTGAACATAAAAATATCCTTTTTGATGTTCCTGAGTATTTCATAGTGCAGTATCTAGATCATCAAATCTATCTATATAAAAAGTATTACTTCATAAACTCGTTTCTGTCAATTGCCAATTATTTTTTAAAGCTGTTTTTTTAAAATCTTCTATACTTATCTTGTTAGTATTTACTCTTATAGATTTTTTAAGTGGCATAATACAAGCTTTTTCAAACTGAGTCATTTCTTCATCTGAAAAATCAAATTCTTTTTTTATATAATTTAAAAAATCTTGTTTCATTAAAATAGTGTTTAACTGTTAGGGTTTTGGTTAGTTTATAAAGTTTTCCATTTTTGTAAAGTTTAAAGCAAAATAAAAAAGTCTTGAAAAAAGACTTTTTTTATTAAATAACAATTATTTTCTAAATCATTCCAATATCTCACGAGCTACATCCTTTCATCAAAGTCATAGAGCAATTCAAACTCATATTGTTAAAGTTGCTATAAAACCTACAAATATAGTATTGATAATAAAAACACTCACTATTTTTATCTGATCAAGTACTACCATTATAGTAAAAAACAGTATTATTACTTTTGATCACATAGCAATTATTTTACTTGTTTGATGCTTAGTAAGTTCTAAAGTATAATAGACTATATCATAAACAGTATCTGCAAATCTTATTCAAAAAAATCAAACACAAACTGCAATAAACAAATTTGGAAGATAACTTAATACATCACTCAAAAATTTCTCTACTTCTGAAATTCATATAACTACTACACTTAATCTGAAAAAAACTATAAAAACATAATACGAAAATGCTTTGGCTGTTATAGAATCAACTTTGATTTTTTCTGTAATTCTTTTTCTTTTTAGTTTTTTTATTTTAACTTTTTTATCATCGTTTTCTTCTTCAACACTATCTCATAGATTTAAATCCATCTTTGATTCAAGCTTATCAATCAAATTAACGATTTTAAACTTTCTAAAAAGATACATTACAAATTTATATATGATCACTGAAATAATCAATCAAATTAACAATATTGATAATGCTCAAATAATCTTTGGTACATAAGAATCTATCTTTATTAATATGTTTTCATAGATTCCATTTATTAACTCTTCTTTTAAATCAAACAACATAGAAAAATGTTTATTATAAACTTTGTATTATTATATCATAAAAAAATAAAAAACAAAAAAATTTGACTTTAATTTAATTTTTAATAAAATCCTAAACACTAAAGTCACTCTAAAAACAATACTTACTTGCGAGGGTAACATAAAAGAGTGAGTGTACTAAGGCTTCAACCCTTGGGTGTGCCAGTTCAAACCTGGTCCCTCGCTCCATATAAAAATGATACATTTAAAAAAGTGGAAAATGTAAAGTAGAGATTTAAAAATAATATATTTTCTACCTTGTATTTTTCACTTTTTTAATTAAAATAACCTAAAATTAATCTGTAATATTAAAAAATTATGGCAAATTCACATGGACTTACATCCAGAATAGTAAAAAAACAAGCAGCTTCAAGAAAATTAGCTAAAAATAAAAAAGCTTCTTTTCAGATATATATTGGTAATGAGAATCCTCAAACAAGGAAAAATACTAGCTATAAATCTAGAAAACACTATATGGAAAACAAACAAAATTTTCCAAAGAAAAAACTTTCTACAAAAAATCCTCAATCTCTTATGGAACAAGGTATACTAGATGAGAGAGGTTTCTTTAAAGTAGGAAAAAAGAAAAATTATATAACTTGATCAATGGTAGATACAAAAGGACTTGATTTTTATGGAATGCCTAGATAGTTAAATAATGAAATTAAAAAGACAAAAGATATATTAATATTTACAATCTTTTGTCTTTTTTTTGTTTGTAAATAAAATAAATTAACTTAAATATTTCAATATGCCAACAAAATACTTATATCTAATCTGAAGTCTATACTTCGCATTTATAGCACTATTTATGTACTACAAGATGCCCAAATATAGAAAACCAATGCTTGTCATATCTAGTATGATTTTTTTAGCATGACCAATTTCAGAGTACCTATGGATGAGTAAAGACTGGTGGCATCCTGAAACTATTACATGAACTTTAATTTGAATAGAAGATTTTATATATTCCTTTGTAAGTGTACTAATCCCAATGTTTATATATAAACTAGTTTTTAAAAAAGATACCGACAGAGATTTTTCAAAAACCAATATCAATACAAAAAAAGTATTTAAAAACATGGTTTTATGGTTCTTAATCCCATTTATTTTATCTTGAATTTTATTTTCATTGTTTCATATAAACTCTATAATATCCGTAATGGTTGGTATGACTCTATCATGCATCTTAATGATATCTTTAAGAAAAGATTTATTTTTGCCTAGTTTCTGGACAATGATACTGATGCTTATAATAGCTATTCCCTGTTACCTATTTCTTGATTTTTTAAATCCTACTTATGTAGAAAAGTGGTGGTATATGATTAATCTAACTTGAATTCTATGGCTTTGAATTCCTATCGAAGACATTATCTGGTATGCAATCTACTGATTTATGGCCTGATGAGCCTACGAATTTATATTTGATTTTAAGTTGATTGATAAAAGAAAAGCATAATTCTAAGATTTTCTATATGGAAAACATTTAGATACTTGGGGGTTTGGTTGGGGTGTATAGCCTGTCCCGTACTTGATACGGGAATGGTGAGGAAATCCCGCAAGCCACCAAACATAAATTCCGAAATTCGAGCCCCCCAAATCTTTTGCTTACTTTTGGATTCAAAAGTGAGAAGTAATTAAATTGTTTTAAAAAAATTATTTACCTTATAATTCTATTACTATGCAAAGATTCCACTTCCCAACATTAAACAACCAAGAAATAATCACCATCTCAAACAATAAAGATCTATTCCACCAACTAACCAAAGTTCTCAGAACTAAAATCTGAGAAGAAATAATATTCTTTGATTGAAGTAATCTCTATGACTACACATACAAAATAGAATCAATAGAGAAAAAATCAATGTCCCTAAAATTAACAAATAAGATACAAAAATCTACAAAAAATCAAATTGCACTAAACCTATACCAAAGTCTACCAAACAAACAAGAAAAAATAGAATTAATTTTACAAAAAGGAGTAGAAGTATGATATACTAACTTCTTTTTCTTCAAATCTGAAAGAAGCCAAAACCTAAAATTGAGTGAAAACAAAATAGAAAGATTTAATAAAATAGTAATTGAAGCAGTAGAACAATCAGGAAATAACATAATCCCAGAAATTCATTTTTTAGAAAAAATAGATTTCAGAAATATCAAGTGAGACAATATATATTTTCACACTGATAAAACAAATGCTAAAAAACTAAAAGAACTTGATATAAAAAGTAAAAAAGCCAATATATTTGTTTGACCTGAATGAGGATTCACAGATAACGAAACAATAAACTTTGACAAAATATGATTTCAAAAAGCGAACCTATGAGACTCAATCCTCAGAACTGAAACTACATGAATAGTTGTCTGATTTTACTTGTTGCAAAATATTTAACTATATTGTCATTCCTGGCTTGACCAGGAATCTCTCCGGGTAAAATAATTTCTAATTCAAACTAACATAAAAATTATATTCCATAAAAAAGCAGATAATTAAAATTATCTGCTTTTTTAATAACTTACTAATATTATTAAACAAACAACAACCAACCTACATAAAACAATCCTGCTGAAAGTAATATAGTTACTGGCAAAGTTAAAATCCAAGCAATAAGTATATTTTTTACTGTTCAGCCACTTACTCAACCAGCATTTGGTCAAGTGCACATTGTTCAAGCAACACTTGAAGAAAGTATATGTGTTGTACTAACCGGTAAGTGTAATTTAGATGCAAAAGTAATTGTAATGGCTGTAATAAGCGCAGAAGTAGTTGCTTGAGCATAATTCATATCAGTCTTTCCTATTTTTTCTCAAATTGTAACTACTATTCTTTTCCGTCAAATCATTGTTCAAAGTCATAAAGATATCGAAATCAAAGCAATAATCCACCAAGGGGCATAATCTACAACTTTAGAAATCTCATCTACATTCTTATTAAATTCACTATCGTTTGCTAATCAAATTGACTCTTTGTTAATATTTTCACTATCAATTGCAGAAGCAGAATAAATTAAAGATGAATTAGTTTTTAATGCTTCTATATCTTTTAGTTTCTTGATACTATTTTGAAAAGCAAGTACATTTTCTCTAAACTCAAATTTATTTACTGATTCATTAGAATTCACAGTTTCTTTTATTGAAGCCAAACTTTTCACTGTTTTATCAACTATTTTTTTATCCTCATCTTTTAGATTATCGATATTTATTGTATTTATAGATCTCTCAAGAGAATATATATTGCCATTTAAATCATTTATTTTAATATTTGGATCAATTGCAAATACAGTAGGTGCAAGTATAACTAGTATCAAAACAGCAAGTCATACTCATTTTTGTCCATCATTACTTCCATGTGCAAAACTTACCCATGCTGAAGTAGCTATAAGAATGGAACGAAGCCAAATTTTTGGTGTTTCATTTTCCTTTTTAGAAGGAGTAGAAAAATAATATTTACTTCTAATAAATTTATATGAAATAAACATAACTACCAATGCTGCAATAAATCATAATACTGGAGATATAAGTAAAGATTCAATTACTTCTTTCAATTTATCCCAGTTAGGTTTAACTTCTATATTTCACTTCATAGGAATTATTGTCATCATAATAGTTACTCATAGTATTGCTCAAATAAGAGAATGTGAGCTAGATGCAGGAATCCCAAAATACCAAGTTGCAAAGTTCCATATAATCGCTGATAATAGTAATGATACTAAAACTATGATTCAAAATGATGTAGATTGATATCCAATTGCATCAAGAGGTAATAAATGAATTATCCCTATGGCCACTCAAATTCATCAAAGTATTACTCACAAGAAATTCATTAAAGCAGCAATCAAAACAGCTTTCTTTGGCTTTAGAGATTTAGTATATATAACTGGGGCTACTGCATTAGCAGTATCATGAAATCAATTGATAAATTCAAAAACACTCACCAAAGCAAGACAAAAAACTAAGAAAATAAATACTCATGTTTCAATACCAAAAATCATAATGTGTGATTAGAAAAATAAATATATTGTTATATAAATATATTTATTTTTTTCTTTTGTAGGTAATATATCTATATATTTATATCATTACATACTTTAAAGCTTTTATCAAATATTTTTTATTTACAATAATCCTATATATTTTAGAATAAATAATTTTACTAATTTTAAATTTATAACAGTGTATAAAAAATAGCCTTATAAAAGTTATAAGACTATTTTTTAAATTTAACTATTTTATTTTACAAATAAATACCAGAAAGTAACAAAAAGTGTTGCAGAAAGCATTATTGTTACTGGTAAAGTCAGAACCCATGCAAGAACAATATGTTTTATTGTATCTCATTGAATTCATCATTTTTTTGATCAGACCATAGATCATGCCACACTTGATGAAAGCACATGAGTTGTACTAACTGGAAGTCATAGTCTTGATGCAATAGTTATAGTAACCGCAGTTATTAATGCTGAATTAGTTGCTTGAGCATAATTCATTTTTTTATCTCATATTCATTCACCTATTGTTGTAACAATTCTTTTCCGTCAAATCATTGTTCATAACCCTATAGACATAGAAATCATGACTATTATCCATATAGGAGCATAATCAACAGATTTTGATATATTATCTATATGTGATTTAAGTTCACTGCTTTGTAATTTACTATTTACTGAATCTGCATTTGCTTTATTAATAAATGAAAAATTTGAACCTACAATATTTGATAAGTCTTTTTGAATTTTTAAAATATGATCTCTTACTTTCATATTATTGTTTTCCCCAGCAATAATTGTATTGAAAATAGTAATATTTTCTTTTGCATCAATTATCATTTTTTTCTGACTTTCATCATTAATTGAAGCTATATCAATTTCATTTACCACTGAACTTATAAAATTTACATCAGTTTTTAATTCTTCTCTATTCACTGCAGGATTAATTGCAAACATAGATGGTAATAATGATATCAATATCAACATTGCAATTCAGACTCATTTTTGTCCATCATTACTTCAGTGAGCAAAACTTACCCAAGCAGAAGTTGCTATCAGTAAACTTCTAAGTCATTTTCAAGGTTTCTCAATTTTTTTATTCTTTTTTGGTGATTTAAAATATCATTTACTATCAATTACTTTATATGAAATAAACATTAGTAATAGTGCAATTGTAAATCATATAATTGGTGAAAATAACAATGATTCTAATACTTCCAATGCTTTATGCCAATTTGGAGATACGCTGTCTGATCATTGAATTGGTAAATATATCATTGCAATTGATACTCCAAGTATTGATCATATCAATGCATGAGAGCTTGAAGCAGGAAGGGCTAAAGACCAAGTAGTTAGATTCCATATAATAGCAGAGAACAGTAATGCTGCTACTACACAAATTCAAAAACTTATTGGTTGTTCTGCAATTACTGACAAAGGTAATAAATGCATTATAGCCATAGCAACTCAAATTCATCATAATAGTACTCATAGAAAATTTAAAAATCATGCTAATATTACAGCTCTTCTTGGTTTTAATGAACGAGTATATATAACTGGAGCAATAGCATTGGCCGTATCATTAAATCAATTTACAAATTCAAAAGCACATACAAGGCAAAGACATGCTACTAGTAATGCAAATATTCATGTACTTATTCAGAACACCATAATTAAATATTAATAAAATAAAATTCATATAGATTATTAAATCACATTTTATATTTATTATCAAATATTTTTATGTATTTTGATAGTTTTATAACACAAAAAACTCCTAAAATATAATTTTAGAAGTTTTTTTAAAATAAATATATTATTTCAATTTTGTTATATCAATTTCTATTGTTTTGATTCAATCTGCATATGAGGCAATTTGATATTGTGGAAATATAAATGAAATTTTCAAAGTATCTTTATCAAGTTCTGTAATAAGCCAATTTTCATAATTTTCAAATTTTGCTTCAAGTCATGTTTTTAACCAATCTTCATCACTTCATAGTTCTCATTTTAGAAGTAAATCATTGAAATAATTTAGACTATAATTTGATACTTTCTTTAATAATTTTTTATTTTTTAAAACTATTTCTTTTCATTTTTTTGTAAAATTAAAAGTTTTTATCTCAGTATTTCCATGTGCTCATCAAGTATAAGTATAAATTTCTAATTTATAAGTGATTACACTACCTACTTTTTTAGATTCTCAAACTATATTAATCTCGTACTTAATATTTTCAGAAATTTTTTCAGCAGGTAGTTCATTATAAAAATTATCAATATAATCATTTACATATTTATAAATTTTATCATCTATTTTTTTATTGCTTACATATGGAAATTCAATATAAGCTTTTACTAAATCAGTTTCCTCAGAAATAACTATTGTATTTTCGTCTTTAACTTTTTTACACTCTCATTCATAAGCGATGTCATTTTTTCAAGCCATACATTTATTACCATATGTAACACCATCTTTTCAACAAACTGGAGCATATTCCATTGTACAGATTAAAGCTTCCTCATCCTCTACTTTTTCTTCTTCACATGCTCATTCATGTAAAAATACTGCTAAACTATTGTTTTCCATTACACATTTATTTGAAAATGTTTCTTTAATTGGTGGACAAGGTGCAGTGATACATTGAACTTGTACTTCTGCACAAACAGGAGCATATTCTTTAGTACATGCCTTTTGCTCTAATGCAAAAGTAGAACTAAAGGCAAATACCAAAACTGTAACCAAAGCTAATTTCATTATGTTTTTCATATTATTAATTATTAAAAAGTAATTTAATTATTCACTCGCCCCTATTATTTCCCCATTTTGATCATACTTATAAGAATCTTTAAGCAATGGTACTACTACATTTTCCCCATAAAAGTTCTCAGTATTTTCAGGCTTTTCCACATCAAATACAACTGCAGGTATTAGATATTGTTCTTGTGTATTATCCTTGTTATTGTACTTATAAGTATGTACATACTTAATCTCTGGATTTTTTAAAGTTACATCGATATACTTAACATCTAATGTTCCATAATCATAGAAACCATATCTTCCTCATTTAGATGCTACTTTAAGTATATTTGCAGTCGTTGTTTCAGTCTTATAATCTGATTTTAAGTAATTATCTACACTTAATCAATTTACAGAAGTTACTTTTTTCTCTTTTAAATCAATTTCGATTCTAACTCAAGTTGTTTGCCCTCATTCTTCTACTATTTCATTTCAATCAACTATAAGTGGATAAACTACATTTGTCATATTTTGTGCAATTTCTGGCATAATTCTACTAGAACTATACTTTGCATAAGCCATCATATAAGATTTTTCTACTTTTGGAGTTCCATATTTAGATAAATCTATTTTATGAGTTTTCAAGAAATCATCAGCCAATTTAATCACTTCATTTTCTTCTAAAAATACTTGTTTTTCTCATTCTACATATGGTGTTTCTGGCCATTTTGTCCAGTTTTTAGAGATATTTATACTACTATTATCAAAATCTACATATATATTGTACCCATATTTTTTATCTTCATTTAGAGTTATATTTGATACTTTTAAATCTGAAAAATTTGATACATCAACTCCTGCAAAGTCCATATTTCAAAGACTTTTAGCAAATGTCGTGCTATCAATTTTTGAATTATCTCTCTTATAAACCGGCATTGTATTTTTTAAATCTATGTTTAATTTTCAACTAAAACTATATCTGTAAACTTCGGGTATATAAGGCTCAATTGGAGCAATCATCTTTCACATTGGTTCATCATAAGATTTCAAACTAAGATCATTTGGTGGAGTATCCCCCATATCCATTTCAATTCAAGCATATCACATACTAGCTCATGGAGATCAATCACTTGAAATAGTATCAGAAGATGAGTCATTGCTTACTGCTTCATCTGATAAACTAAGTGCATCAATCACACTTGTATCCTCTATATTTTTATTTGAATCATTTACTCAGATTTTTTCTCTATTTATTGCAACTTCATTATTTGGTGCGATTTCTACATCCTCTTTTGTATTTACTTTAGCTCTTTTATTATTCACTGTTGGAGCTACAACTGGACTTCCTGAAGACTTTTCCATAGCCAAATCTCATCATTTTGCATTATTTTGATTTCATACATCTGACAATTCTCAGAATCATTCTTTTGAAGGAGTAACAGTACTTTCAAACTTAATATTTTGTTTACCATTTTTCAAATCTATATCTTGAAACAATGTTTCTTTAAACATAAAAAATCAAAAAGCAGCAACTCAAGCAGTTCAAAATACATAAGAAAATATTTGAAACATACTTGCTTTTTTATTTTCTCAATGAAAACTTTGTATTTTTTTAACAGAAATCTCTTTAATAATCTTTTGTCTAAGCTCATTTTTAAAGTTTTCGTCTATTTTTACATTTGGTTTTAAGTTTATCATAGAGTTTATAATACTGATAAGTTCTTTTTCATTTTCTTTTAGATTTTCATCTATCCCATATAACTCGCTTAGGATTTGTTCAACCTCTTTTTTCATATTTATATAAGTAATAAAATAAACAAAAGCCCTAAATATTCTCATGTAATTTTACTCAATGTACGAGATACAATTTTCTTACAATTATCTACACTTTCCCCTGTCAATTCACTTATTTCCTTAAAACTTAAGTCATCCCATATCCTCATAATAAGTATCTGTTTATGTTTAGGATTAAGTGTATCAAAAAATCTAAATACCTCTTTTATTTTCTCTTTATTATCTAAGTCTCCAGCAAAGTCCAAGTCATAAGACCTCTCTAAAACTTCATCGATATTGATTGTTCTATTTGCCACTTTATAATCATCAATTATGAGATTATATGCGATACGATAGATCCAAGCATTGAAACTACTTTCTCTATTATTTTTGAAAGTGTTTATCTTATCAAGTGCCTTTAAAAAAGTTTCAGATGTGATATCTTGAGCAAGTTCCTTATCGTATGTTTTTAAGAAAACAAACTTATAAATCTTGTCAAAATAAGTATCATAAATTACAGTAAAATGCTCAAGTTTTCACTTTTGGCAAAGACTAATTGCTTCTTGTTCGGACATAGAATGTTAAATTAAAATGTACATTTTTTTAAGCTTTCTAAATGCTATAACTATATTGAAGAAAAAAGGTGACAAATTTATTTATTTTTATTTATATTTACCTCCTTCATATCCAATGAAACAGGATTCAAATCACATCTCTTATTATCTACACTGGTCCATCATAGACTCAGGATATCATCTCCATTTTTTGGGATATAATCTGAAAATCTGACTTCTCCTTCAATGTCTTGGATACCTCATACATAGAGTCTTTTTACAAATTGATAATCATCTTTATTTTCTAGATAATAGTTTACATCATTGTATTTTATTATCTCTTTCACTCCTATATCTTTATCATCGACACCAGTATCAATACTATAATTTTCACTAAAATATAATTCTTCTTCATTTTTAGGAACATATAAAAAAGACTTATCAGTAAATACTATCTTGATATACTGTAAGCCACTTTTTGTGATATATTCAGCCATTGCTTTAACTTCTTTTTTTATTCATTTTATTTTCAAAGTAAAAGTATCCTCCTTCCCAAGTTTCTTAATCTCCTTGTAAAAATCTTTTAGTTTCATATGCTATATTGTGAATAAATAAAATTATCCACAATATAGCATCTTTTTACAAAAAATCAATTTAAAAAAATGTTTGAAATATAGATGATTAGTTTAAAATAAATATAGAGAAATTTAATACTGTCGCAAACATAACCCATAAAAGATACGGAATAAGTAAGTATCCTGCCCACTTTTTAACATCATAAAATACTTTTATATTTAATCATATAAAAATCAAAAGTAGAATTATATTTATAAGTCCCAAAAGTGGATTTCAAAAATAGAAAAATGAAAAAGACCAAGCAAAATTTAGTGATAACTGAATGAAATATATAACCAATAACCTTGTTTTATTGTTTCAGAAACCTTCTTTCCAAACTAGATAAAAAGAAATTCAAATCATAATATAAAGTATCGTCCAAACAGGTCAAAAAATCCAATTAGGTGGATTAAAAAAAGGTTTTACTAAATCAACATACCAAGAATCAATACCTGATACAGTAAAAAATGAGGCAGTAAATCAAATCAAAATGGGGATTAAAACAGATATTATAAACCTAATTATATTTTTCATATTTTGTTTAATTAAAAAATAAAATTATAAAACCATATTAAAAAAGTACCCCAAAAGTATCATAAAAAAACCTATTAAACAAAAATATATAAGTAACAACTTCATCTTCATTACTTTCTTCAAGATAAGAAATTCAGGAAGTGAAAGCCCTACAACAGCCATCATAAATGCCAAACCAGTTCAAAGTGGAATTCATTTTACTATAAGTGCTTGAACTATAGGAATTATACTTGTAGCATTAGCATACATAGGTATTCAGACAATTACAGCTATCGGAACTGCAAATATATTGTCTTTGCTAATGTATTTTTCAAAAAATCCTGTTGGTACAAATCAGTGAATCAAAGCACCAAGTCAAACTCATAAAAGCACATAAGGGAATACTTTTTTAGTTATTGCAATCCCCTCTTTTGAAGATTCTTTCCAAACTTGTTTCCAAGTTTTTTTAGTATCAATTACTTCTTTATTATTTACTTTTATATTCCACACAAAATCCTCTACATACTTTTCCAACTTCATCTTCCCTAGAATCCATCCTCAAACCACTCACAATAATATTCCTGATCACATATAAATCAAAGTAGTTTTAAGCCCAAAAATACCCAAAAACATAGCTATTGCAACTTCATTTACAAGTGGTGAAGTTATCATAAATGCTAAAGTAATTCCCAGTGGAATACCTCACTTTAGAAAACCTATAAAAAGTGGAATAGAACTACAAGTACAAAAAGGAGTTATTGCTCAAAATAAAGAAGCAAACAAATATTCAAGTCAAAAAAGTTTATTTTTATGCAAAAAATCTCTTACTTTTTCAACTGGAAAAATCACATTTATAAAACTCATAATTTGTGTAATCACTAAAAGTAAGATAACTATTTTGATTGTATCGACGATAAAAAAGTGTAGTGAATCTCACAAATGTCAGCCAAGATTTAATAAATCATTAACTAGAAACTTAGCTAGTAACTCGATTGGGTACATTATATCCATAATGGTTAATAATTAAAATTAAGAAATTAATCCAAATGCTTGTGCTATTACATAAGTACCTAGTATAAGCATAAGTATACCAACCCAAAGATGAATAGTTTCAATCTTATCATCTCTATAAAGTTCCAGTTCTTCAATTGATTTTTTACCAAAAGCAACAATGAAAGTTATGATTAGCATAGGTAGTATAAAAAATAGATTGTATACAAATAAGTACAGATAACCCCAATTATCAATAGCTTGAGTTTCTGATGATAAATATCCAAGGATTACTAAGTAAGGTCATGATGTACAAGGAATCAAAAATAAACTAACCAAAAATCATACTCAAAATGCTCATAGAGGAGAAGTAACAGAGTTTAACAACTTTTTCATATTTTTTCTCCATGCAAAAGGCACTTCCATTACAAACCACTTCCCATACCAGAAGTAGTCTTTGAGGTTAGCAAGTCATACTATAATTCACAAGATTCAAACAACAAGTTTAAAATAAAACATATTTGAGAAATTTCAAAGTGCTGAATATATACCTAATCACATCAAAAAATAACTCAAGAAAATCGCAAGAGAAAATAGAAGTCATGCCCAAATAACTTTATTTCTTTTTCTGTATTTGATTAAAATTGATCAAAGTAATATAAGCATAACAGCAAACTCACATGGATTTATACTATCACTTATAGCAGCAGGAAGCAAAATAGAAAAAAATGCAAGATGTTCTCAAAAAGTTTTTGTCTTCTTTGGTTCTTTTTTGTCTACAATAGTATCTACATTGTCTACAACTGTCAATGAACCAACCAAAGATTTAAAATACTCAACAATGGAAGTGTCTCAAACCTTGTAAAGTACAGGATTTCAAGAATCATCTTTGACTACCAAAGTAGGAACTCCACGGCTTTCTATAGGCATTCCCATTAAGTCAGCATCAGCACTAAATTTATCACGATTACCAGCATTAAAATATACTTCTCTTTCTTCTATAGTATATTTAGATTTGATATTATCTTCTTTAAAATACCTCTCAACATTTGCACAATGTGGACAACCTTGTCCATAATAAAAAATATAACTGTCAGCAAAACTTGTACTTATGAAGACAAAAAAACAAAATGTCAACAATAAAATTTTTCTCATAGTCAGTAAATAAAAAAATAAAATTAACAATCTCTTCATCCACAACAACATCATCATCTTGATTTTTTTTCTTCTTCTACTTCTACACAGGCATTGTCACTACAACACTCTTCATCCTCATCTTCATCACAACCTCATCCACAACAATCTCATGTTCATCCGCAACAATTACTATCAAGTAAATCTATAATCTCATCTACTTCAAGTACTTTTCAAGAACTTACAAGCTTTCAATTAATTACGATTCCAGGCATAGACATGATATTGTATGACATAATAGTTTCTATATCAGTTACCTTCTCTACATTAGCAAGTATTTTTGCTTTTTCTAAGGCAAGTTTTATATTTTTTTCTAGCCTCAAACAATTTGGACATCATGTTCAAAGTATTTTTATTATTTTCATATATATATTTAAATTAGATATTAAAAATTCAAGATATCATTTTTTTCAATTTTTTATAATTATCTTTGTTGATCATATAATATACTTTTGTTATTTCTCTCTTACTATCAACTAGTCCAATCCTCCTAAACATACTAAGATGATGAGATACAAGATTTTGTTTTAAATCAAGAGCTTTTTCTATTTCTCACACACAAAGCTTTTTATTTTTAGATAATAAAGATAGTATCTTTATCCTATTTGGCTCCTTAAGCAAATTAAAAGCTTCTTTTACAAAATCTAAATCAATAGATTCTTTAGCAAAAAATTTAATAGCCATATATATTTATTAAAAAATAATAATTTAGTACATCAATATATATTGATATTTGTATTTTTTGCAAGCTTTTTTATTAAAAAATACTTGAATTTTTATTATATACAGTTATATTTAAATTAAGTTTAAATTTATTATTTAAAATAATAATTATGAGAAATATATTTAAGTCTTTTAGTATAGATAATTTTAAAGAATCAATAAAAAACATTGTATCAAGGTTTCCTATTACTCTTGTAGTAATTCTACTTACATGTATACTTTTTTTTCTACTTATACATTCTTGATTCACTCAAAATACTGAAAATAACATAGCAAGAGCTATTTTCTCACTTATAATTACATATTTTTTTAGTGTTTGAGTATATATTACATCTGAAAAATTAGATTTCGATGAAAGAAAAAAATACATATATCAACTTATTCCTATAATGTTTTGAGTTAGTTTTTTTATTTGATTTGATAAAGATATAGGCAATTTTAACAACATAGTATTTTTTATTTTATCTCTTACATGAATTATTTCTTACATTTTTATTGCCCCTTATACACAAGAACTATTAATCAATCTTAAACAATGAGTTTATTATTCTTATCTTTTCAAAATTAGTGTAGTGTTTTTAAAATCTACAATTTTATGATTCCTGTTATTTATTTTATGAAATATATGAATAAGGGCAGTAATAGAACTTTTTGACTTATCTTACATTCATATGGACAAAATAATTTGAGATTGGGCAGTAATCTCACTTTGTCTTATTACTCCAATATTTGCATTATGACAAATCCCTGAAAAAAATTCTTTTAATAAAGACAGTTTTGAGGAGAATGCATTTTTCTCATTTTTAATTAAATATGTATGAATTCCTTTTATACATATTTATTTTATTATACTTTATGCTTATTCTATAAAAGTTTTATTCAATTTTTCTGATTGGCCAAAGTGAGAGGTAGCTTGGTTAACAATAGGTTTTTCTACTTTCTGATATATCATATATATTTTCTCCTATATATTTGAAGATAAAAATAAATTTATTTGATATTTTAGGAGTTTTTTTCCTTATGCAGTTATACCTCAACTATTTATGTTATTTTATGCAATCTGACTAAGAATATGACAATATGATATAACAACAAATAGATATTTTGTAGTAGTATTTGGTCTTTGGTTACTAATTATATCTCTATATTTTATCATATCAAGAAATAAGTCCCTTAGCTTTATACCCGCTTTACTAACTTTATTTACTATTTTAATCTCTGTTTGACCCGGATCAGTATACAACCTACCTAAAGCAAGACAATTTAATAGATTATTAAGTAATCTTGAAAAAGCTAGAATAATCAATTGATCTCAAATTGTCCCATTAAAAAATTATGAAGATATAACTCCAGAATTATCTAAAGAAATCTATTCTGAAATACAATATGTTTGTGACTATGATAATTGTGATATGATAAAATCACTATTTTATGAAAAATACAATGAATTTGCAAAAAAGCATAAACAAGATTTTGAAAAATTAAAAAACGAAGATTTGTTAAAATACAAAAATGATGAAAATATAGTTAAAGACACCAATGAAAGAATTTATAATGAACCAAGTAGATGGGAAATAGTAGCAGAAGTAACAGATTATATCAAAGTAAAATCATATTTTGATATTACTGAAGAAGATAAAATAGAGTATTTAAATTTTAATATTGATTACAAAAATAATGATATTTTTCCTATCAATGTAGAATGATATAAAAAACTTTACAGACTATGAAGTAATATTGAAAAATTTATTGAATACTGAAAAATAGATTCATATAAAAAAACTATTGAAATAATAGAAAACTGACAAACAATAGAAATTATCGATATAAATAATATTATTGAAAAAATTTATTCAAACTATAAAGATAAAAAAAATCTATCATTGAAAAAAGAAGATATGACTTTTGAAATACAATGAACAAAATGATCATACAAAATTATTCTTGATAATCTATCTATCAAAAACCCTAATTATAAATGAGAAACAAACAGAGATTACAGTTATTCTAATTGATATATCTTGGTTAAGTAAAACAAAAACCTTAGTATAATCAAAAAAATATTTTATTATTGACTTTTATTGTTTTAATTTATAATAAATGTAATTTTATTATAAATTATAAAACAATGTATAATTTTCCTAATGAAATAGAATCTGAATGAAATCAAAATATAGATTTGAGAAAATATGAGCCTTTTCTTGAGAATATTCAAGATATAACTTTAAATAATGAACAAAAAAAAAGTATTTATTGAAGATTTCTCAGAAGAATTAGATAATATACTAAAATCTCTTAAAGATATAACTGAAAAAGTCAATATAGAAAACTTTAATTGAACAGAATTACTTGATTTGTGACTTAAAATCTTGGAAAAATTGGAAAAAATAAAATTACTTATTAATAGATTCCTTAAAGATATATTACCATGACCAAAATTTTCTATTGATAGTATGATATATATTACATATATAAAATCTAATCAATTGATTAAAGATAATCGTGATTCAAATCCTAGTTGATTAGAAGAAATTAAAAAAAGAGTGCAAGAAATATTACTTAAATTGAAAAGTAGCATTACTACAATGAATATTGCAGAGTCTAAATACTATTGATGAGAACTTTTGAATTTATGAAATAAATTATTAAAAATTGAATTAAATAAACAAATTTAAAAAACATTTCACTTTTTTATTTTTATAGTTATAATGATTTAAATAAGTATATTTTATTATTTATAAGTTTATAAATATTAGAAAAATCACAAAATATAAATTTCCACAAAGAATTCATTTTAAAAATTTTTCTCAATAATTATTCAACATATACAAAAACATTACACTTATTTATTTTATATTTTTATTCTTTACTAAAATGGAAGGAACAATAAAGAAACTTAATCCAAAAATGTTTGGTTTTATCGCTCAATGAGCTGGAAAAAATGATGTATTTTTTCATAAAAATGATTTAGCTGGTGTAGATTTTGAAGATCTTAACGAAGGTGATAAAGTTTCATTTGAAATGGGAGAATCTCCTAAAGGACCAAAAGCAGTTAATATACAAGTTATATAATTGAATAAATAAAAAAAAAGAAATCTAATTAATTAGATTTCTTTTTTTTTATTTATTAATTCAAGCAATTCATCAATATCATAAGGTTTTTCCAAGTAATGATTTATTCATGCACCTTTAAATTCTGACTCAGTTAAATCATCTCAAGTTGCCAATATAATGTTTATATCTCATAGTATTTTTCTTGTTTCTATAGCAACTTCTAATCAAGTTAATTTTGGCATATCATTATCCAAAACTATACATACTAAATCATTTCAATATCTTTTTACTGTCTCTAAAGCTTCTTCTCAATTATAAGTAGATATTACTTCATATCATTCTTCTTGTAAATACCTTGTTGTAAGCAAATTAATAAGCTTATTATCTTCAGCATACAATATCATTTTAGTTTTATGCATCTTTATTATTTAAATCCTAATAAATATTATTATAAACATAATATATTTTTGTCAATATTAATAATCAATTTATTATTAGCTAATTTCATCAATTTATTATTAGCTAATTTCATCAATTTATTATTAGCTAATTTCATCAATTTATTATTAGCTAATTTCATCAATTTGAATTATCAATTATTTTTAACAAACTATCAATACAAACAGGTTTAGTTAAATAATCATCCATTCATGCTTCTAAGGAAGCTAATCTATCTTCTTCACTTCATCCAATTCAAATAATTTTTGTATCAATATTTTTCTCTCTAATTAGTTTAGTTGTTTCTATTCAATCAATTCATTGCATAACTATATCCATAAGAACAAATGAAAACTTTTCAGTTTCCATTATTGCTAATGCTGAAAGTCAATCTGATACTAAATCAACTTTAAATCAATTATTATTTAACTGGTGCTTTAATATCTGTCTGCTAATCACCGAATCATCTACAACTAAAATAATCGTTTTATTCATCATAATTAATTTAAACAATCTATATTGATTAGCATTATATAATACTATCGATTTTGTCAACTCTAATATATAAAATTACCTAATAAAAAAATAGCTTTTAGAAGCTATCTACTTATATTTGGAGGTGCCAACCAGGTTCGAACTGGTGTGAAGGGTGTTGCAGACCCGTGCATAACCACTTTGCTATGGCACCATGTATTTGTTCATTGCTAATTACATTTGAAACTTCTAAAAATCTCTTCGTATTTAGCGGTGTCATTTATATTCAAAGACAACCCTATTGTCAAGAAAAAAGATTTTTTTTCGCCACAAATCTTTGCTGTCTGTATAAATTTTAGCTTATCGTTGTCTTTATTGTATTTTGCTATAAATATATAAATCTTTGATTTATCTCAATCACTAAATTCAAAATCTTTTACTGTATCTTCGTAATAATACTCATATCAATTATAATTTTTAGGATTATTTTTTACTATGAAATCATAAGATTTAGTTTCCTGTTCAAGTTCTTTTGATAATATTATTAAATTATTTATAAAACCACTTTTTTCTTCTTTAGCAGAAGAAACCATTTCTATCTTACCTTCTTTTGGAGTCGGTAAATTAATTGATCAAGTGTCATTTAAATCATGAATTTCCCAAACAGATGGGATATCAATATAAAAATCATTTCATTCATAACTTTTTAAAACTGATTCTTCAGCAACATCTGTGGAAGAACTACATCAAGTAAATACAACTAAAATCAAAATAGATATTAATGTTTTTCTTAGCATAATTATATGATATTTAAAAAATCTTTTGGAAAAACAAAAGGAATACTAAGCAGTAAAACAACTCAAAATATAATCATAAATATAAATGCTTGATTAACTTTTGATGTTCAATATAAAGCCCTAGCTATTAAAAAACATGAAAAAATAAAAAATGAAAACAAAAATAAAATATATACTATACCTAATGATCAATTTAGTATATAAGCAAAAAAATTGTTTGCGATAAAAAAATAATCTAGGAAAAATACAAGACACATAATTATAAATATATACTTAGATGCATTGAATCTCAGATTAAAAAGCTCTTCCCTATCTAAAAATGTTTTTTTAACTTCATCAAAAAAAGACATTTGTTTGATTTTTAAAAAATAAAAATTATACTAATCTTAAATTTTTTAGTTTATAAAATAATATTATCCAAAAATGAGTATAATACAAGAACAAATTAAAAAAATTACAAAAAAGCTTGCTAAACTTCCTACTAGTGAATGAAAAATAGAAAACGATTTAAATTCTATATTATGATATATAGATATACTTAACGAACTTGATACAACATGAGTTAAACCGACAGTATCTGTTACAAAAACAAAAAAATTCAGTAACTATACAGATAAAAAAATATTGAGAAATATAGAACCTACAGAACTATTAAAATGTTCAAAAAATAAAATCATAGCCTGACAAATAGCTATTTGAAGTATAATGAAATAGAACAGTTTATGATAAAATCACTTAAATTAAAAAACTTTAGGAACTTTGAAACAAAAGACTTTATTTTTGATGAAGAAAAAAATTTTATAATCTGAGATAATTGAGTCTGAAAAACAAATATTCTAGAATCAATTTGCCTGATTTATCAAAAAAACCTTATAAATAAAGACATTTCAAATCTTGTTAATAAAAATGAAAACTATGCATTTATTGAGATTGAAAATGATAATCAGAAATTTAGTATTTCATACGATAAAAATACTAATACAAAAAATTTACTAATAAACTGAAAAAAAACTACTAAGAAAAAATTTGAAGAAATGCTTGAAAAAATAATCATATTCAAACCTATGGATATGAATATGATGTACCTTTCTCCTAGCTATAGGAGAGATTTTATTGATGATATCCTATCAAATTCATTTCCTTCATATGAGAGAATAAATAAAAATTATAAAAATATTATAAGAAACAGAAATAAATTACTTAAAAGTATCAAAGATGGTAAAGCTACAAAAAACGATATAAAATTCTGGGACGGAGAGTTGATTAAAAATGCTTGTTTAATATATGAATATAGGAATAAACTAAATAATTTTTTTATTGATAATATCAATATAATAAAGGAATTATTAACTCTTAAAAATGATTCTATTATTTATAAGTATGTAACAAAAGTTGATCTAAATAGTATAGAATTGAGTATAAGTAATTATTTAACTAAAAATATTGATAGAGATATAATTATATGAAATACTCATATCGGTCCTCATATAGATGATTTTGAAATACAAATAGATTCATTTCCTTTAGTTAATTATGCATCAAGATGAGAAACAAAAAGTGTTATAATATGACTTAAAATACTTGAATCAAGATTTATTGAAAAACATACAAACAAAAAAACCATATTTATTATAGATGATTTATTTAGTGAAATTGATAAAAATCATGAGATATTATTACTAAATGAAATAAAAGATAAACAGACTTTTATTACCTCTATTAGTAGCCAAAATGATCATAGGTTCTGAGATAATATTATTAATTTATAAACAATATCCTAATTTGTAAAGTAATGTTTGTAATTTAAAATTGTAATTATGCACACTTTTGATTAATATATAGCAAAATATCTAGTAACATAAAATAAATTATGACTAAATTATTTAAATTAATATTTGCCTTTATTTTATTGTTTATTTTCAACTATTCATACTCAGCATCATCTGTTGATCATTTTGATATCAAACTATGATCTGATGAAATTGCTATTGATAAGGCTGTAGATATGACTATAGAAGCCAAGGATTCAGACTGAAATCTAGTAAAAGATTATAGAGGTACAATATTAATAATGAGTGAGACAGACCCTAAAGCTGAATTTCCAAAAGAAATTAAAGATAATTCCTATAAGTTTACTGAGTCAGATTGATGAAAAGCTAAGTTTGAAAACTCTCTGATTTTTAGAAATTTATGAAAACAACAAGTTAATGTATTTGATTTTAATAATGAAGATGTAACTTGAATGGCCGAAATAAATGTCATAGATGAATCTGATGAAGATGTAATTTCTATAAAGATATCTTCACCTAGTGATTGATCTATACTTACAAATAATTTTATTACTCTTGCTTGAAGCACCAAAAAAAATCATCAAGTTAGTATAAAAGTTACTTGAACTAAAACTGAGAGAACAGTAAAAACTGAAAGCAACAGTGATGGTTTATATGAAAAGAAAATTGAAAATTTAGATGATTGAGATTACAAAGTATATGCATCAGTAATAAACAGTGAATGAAAAGAAGCAGGAAAAACTGAAGAAGTAAAAGTTTCTATCAAGACTAAAAAACCTGAATTTAATTCATTTAAAGTTAAACCCTATGAAATACATCCAGAAGATAAAATCAATTTAGAAGTTAAAGCAACCAAGGATTTAGCAACTGTAAAAGTCATGATTGAGGATACAATAATTGAATTAAAAGAAACAAAAGAGTGAGTTTATACTTGAAGTACTACTGCTCCAAAAAAAGAATGAGAATATGATGTAGAAATAAATCTTATAGATGATTTAGGTAATCAAGTTAATAAGTTACTACCTGAAGAATTAAATGTATTGCCATGAACATGAATCAAATCATGATGTGATCCGGAATTGGATGAGGATTGTGATATAGAATGTGATCCTAATATAGAGGATTGTACAAACAAAACAATTATTAAAAAGAAAATATTTAAAATCAATAACTTAAGACTTACAAAACTTAAAACAAAATCTATTTTAAGCTGGGATCCAATAGATGAAGCAGTAAGTTATAACATATATAAACAATTACCTTCAAATCAATTAGTATTGGTTGATAATGTAAGAATTCCTTCATATGAGATACCTATTGTATGAAAAAAAGTTACTTATGATCTATTTGTAGTTGAGCCTGTAGTACTTGATTGAAGCTGACAAACAATTAAATGACAATTATCAGAAGTTACTGAGATTCAAACTTGACCTAAAGAATTACTATTACTTTTGTTTTTATCATTTTTAATCTGATTATTCATTTTAGTATTTAAACATAAAAAAATCAAAGTGTAAAGTTGTATTTGTAATTATTTTTGTGATAGTTATTATTATGATTAATATATAAAAAATTATATCGTTAAATTCTTCATTATATGAGATTAGTTTTAAAAATATTATTAAGTTTATTTGTTTTAATCCAAGTTAATAATACTTTTGCAGCAACTGTCGATCATTTTGATGTAAAATTATGAAGCTCTGAAACATCTGTAAATAAATCAGTTGACTTAACAATTGAGGCAAAAGATAAAAGTTGAAATATTGTAAAGGACTATAAATGAACTATACTAATTCTAAGTGAAACAGACACAAAAGCTGAATTACCAAAAGAAATAAAAGATAACTCATATACATTCAAAACTTCTGATCAATGAAAAGTAAAATTTGAAAACTCTCTAGTTTTTAAAAGTGTATGAAAACAAGAAATCAATGTATTTGATTTAGATAATGAAGATATATTTTGAGTAGGTGAAATCAATGTAGTTTGAGAATCTCAAACTCAAGATATATCTATTGAAATACTATCTCCAGAGGATTGAGTTATAATATGAACAAACTATGTAACTATTTCATGAAAAACACAAAAAAACCATAAAGTAAAAATCAAGATTAACTGAACTGAAGTAAAATCAACAAATAGTAACTGAGAATGATTATTTGAAGAAAAAATAACTGATTTAGAAAATTGAGATTCTGTTATTGTTGCATCAGTATTAGATTCTGATAGTAAAATTGTATGAACATCAAAAGAAATTAAAATAACAGTAAAGGCTGATAATCCAATATTTAACTCAATTAAAATTACCCCAACTTGAGATTTAGAACCAGAGAGTAAGATTAATATAGAAGTTAATGCTACTAAATGACTTGAAAGAGTAAATGTAATAATTAATGATGAAATTATTGAACTTACAGAAAGTGACAAAGACTGAGTATATGTATGAAAAACAACTGCTCCAAAAGATGCATGAGAATACAATGTTGATGTTACTTTAGTTAATGATTTATGAAATATAACAAATAAAAAACCTGCTACAAAAATAAAAGTAATGATGATTGATTTTGAGTCAGGTACAGATGAGATAGTAGTAGATATTGTTGAAGAAGAAGTAGAAGATGATCCTGAAACTGAGGAAGACGAATCTCTTGTTAATCAAAATAAAGTTAAAACTAAAAAAATATATAAAATCACAAATCTACAACTTACAAAATTAAAAACTAAATCAATACTTTCTTGGGATCCTATCAGCGAAGCTATAAGTTACAATATATATAAACAAAGTCCATGAAATCAGTTAGTATTGGTTGATAATGTTAAAGAACCAAGATATGAAGTTAATATAGTTTGAAACAAAGTAACTTATGATTATTTTGTTGTAGAACCTGTAGTGAAATGAGAAGAATGAGAAACAATTAAATGACAATTATCTGAGGTTACAGAGATTCAAACCTGACCAAAAGAACTAATATTACTTTTATTTTTATCACTTGTAATATGATTTTTTGTTACAAAATACAAAAGAAAAACAATATAACCCATCTCTAAATGGCCGGATTATTCCGGTCTTTTTTAATCAATGAATTATGATTTTAAATAAATACGAAAAAGCTCTATTTTATGAAATATTTAATAATAAAGAATACTCTATAGTGGATAAAATAATATGCGATTGTAAGATTGTTTTTGATATCTGAAGCCATATATGATTTTTTTCACTTTACTGATTTAAAAATAATCCCGAATTAAAAATTCATTGCTTTGAGGCTTGTAAAGAAAACTATCAAAAAAGTAAATTTATACTAAAAGATTATGAAGAAAAAATAATTTTAAACAATTTATTTGCAGACTATGAGGATAAAGAAAAAAAAATGCATATAAATACTGAAAAAAATATGCAATCAAGTTTCTATAACAATCAATTTTTATGTAAAAGTGATAAAAAAGAAACAGTAAAAACTGTTAATCTAATGAAATATATAAAAGAACAAAACTTAGATTATAAAAACTCTATAGATCTTACAAAAATTGACATAGAATGATATGAATTTGAATTACTACTCAATGTAGAAGGAAATTTCTTTAACTGTGTTAAAACCCTTATTTATGAGTATCATATACTATTCCCTGACTTCGAAATCAAATACGAAACTCTTTTAACAAAACTTAAGTGTTATTATAAAAAAATTAAAATCATAAAATCAAAATACAATGATAAAGTTGGAATAATAGTTTGTGAGAATTAAATCTTCCTCAATCCCTCCCCAATAAACAATCATCCATTCTTTTTTACAATCTCTAAAAACACTTCATAGAGATTTTTATCAATATTTTTACTTATCTCTTTTAACCTATTAAAAGACATAATAAACTTAAAACGAGCAAGTTCTTCAAAAGTTTCTTTTTTAAGATATTTTGAGTACTTTTTAATTGTTTTTGTAAGTAAATTTAAGTCAATTCCCTCTTCATTATCAGTTACTAGAGCACTTTGAAGTAAAGCTAGCTCTAAATTAGATATCTTGAAATCTATATCATCAATTTGTTTTACATCAATAAACTTAGAAAATCTGGAAAATAGATTCACTTTCTTCCCTTTCTCTGTACCAGAAATAGTCTTGAAAACAATTACATAATCCCCTACTTTTACTTTTTTATCTAAAGTCCTATTAACTATTTGGATTTTTTTTGGTACAGAATAATCTTTTAAGTGAATTTCTAAAGCTTTATTACCTGATATAAAGTAATCACTTCAAACAAAGTGTGTAATATACTTTTTTAACAATTTTAGATAATACTTCTCCAGTAAATCAATTTCATTTAGTTTTAAATCCTCTATATCAGGGAAAATATAAACTCAAGATTTAAGAGGAATAATCAAGTTTTGAGCTCTAAGTTTATATATAGTTTTATCCAAATAATTCTCTTTTTCTGGCTTTCTTTCGGGATCAATTAGCTCAAATATATCATCTTTGAAAATTATTTTTCATCATCTTTTTGACAACTTATTAACTATTTTGTTAAAATCTATCATATGTAGTTATTGGCTTAAAGTAAGTAAATTAGTACTATAATAATTATATAGTTTTTTCTATAAAAATCAAATATTTTTTACTATAAAAATTATATTATATTAATTAGTAAAAAAATAAGTTCAGGAAATAGAACTTATTCATATTAGATATTTTTAATTCAGATACAACTAAATTATGTAATATTTGACATTTATTGTATTTATATGTTAATATATATTTTTTTTAATATATAAATTATTACATATGCTGATAGATTGAATATACTCTTCTTATGAAAAAATGACTAAATTATGAGAAAATAGTAAAAAACTTCATCCAGATGTAAGTTCAACAAGAGAAGAAGTAAAAAAATGAGTGTGATTATTATTATGGTTACTAGATAATTGAAATAGTAAACCTAATTAAATTTTTGTAAAAAGATATGGATTGATGAACATCTATTATCAATTGGATTACTAATAATACTTCTTTTTATATCATCAATTTTTCATTTTTCTATTAAATAATCAACATCCAAAAACCTATCTATTCAAGGTTTATTTCAATTATCTCATATAAATATACCTAAAGCTTCTTTTAACCATTCAAAACCATCATATCATTTTGTTTGAAAAATATAATTGGCTAGATATGCAACTTGTCTATATGTTCAATCAATAGCTCATAAACTTGATATAGATTCTCAATTTTCTATTTTTTGCTTTTGTACAACTAAAGTTGCAATAAATCTTTGTAATTTATCAGCCAAAGACTCTAATATAGTATTATAATCTATCTCATCATGATGCATATTTAAAACTAATTGTCATTTTTTTAACTCTTCTTTTTCTCATAAATCTCCAGATGATACTATCATATTTCTTCATAATCTTTTTGCTTTATATGCCCTAAAATCAGCATTTTTTACCATCTCTCAAAATTTATTGTATTTTCATTTTTTATCAAAAACTACCATTCACATACTTGCAGTTACCTCATAAGAAACTCATGTATCTTCTTCTCTTAAATTTATTTTTCATAAAATCTTAGATAATTCTTTTGATAGTTTTAATGCCTGTTCTTTTGAATTATTAGGTAAAATTACAGAAAATTCTTCTCATCAAATTCTATAAATTTTTCCACCATATTTTGTTACTACATCATTTAATTGCCTTGAAATTTCACACAAAGCTAAATCTCATCAATTATGTCAATATGAATCATTTATACATTTAAATCTATCAATATCTAAACAAATTATCGTCAGAGGATTACTTAATGGATTTTCTATAGCTTTTTCAAATTCTATTTTTCAATCAATCTCATAAGCTCTTTTATTTCAAATTTGAGTTAAATCATCTATCATAGATTTCTCATATGCAATATTATACTCTACAATAGATATAATTTTTTCAACAATCGTAGATGCTAATAAATCAATATCTTGATCAATATTATCAATTATATAATCAATTCATTCTTTAATCCTATCAATTACTGATCATAAATCTTTTGAAAAATTTGATAAAAAGACCTCTTCAAAATCTACATCCTTTACATTTAATAA
>SAAG01000195.1 GCA_010119095.1 Candidatus Altimarinota bacterium | reverse complement strand
ATATCTTTAATTTCTTGATCTGTTGGATTATATGGTTTATAATCTCCCCAAATACTTTCTTTTCAAAGTACACTTTTATTAGCAAATCATCAAGTCACATTCCATTTGGATCTATTTCATTCTGAATCTATTCATGATATAAAGTCTCACTCTTGTTGTAGGTTTTTATATCATTTAGCTGTTAAATTATTCATTAAATCTTCTGTATTCCTAAATTTTCCATTTTGTGAATAATACTCTTTTTCTTTAGCAGTATATTTTTCTGATATTTTTTTGTCTGGGTTATTTTTTCATGTTTCTATTATAGAAATATTTACTTTATCCCATGATCATTCTCAATATTTATTATTCACATAATTCTTGAATAATTTACTATTAAATCATCCAAATTTTTTAGATATGGTCTGTAGATTTTTTAATTGTGCTTTATTAAATTCCATATTTTAAAATTATATAGTAATCCATGTTTTTCAGTCCCATGCTTTTAGTTGTTTATTTATTGAATCATACCAAGTTTGTCACTCATATTGCCCTGTTCTTGGAGCTAATGGTTGTGAAAATTTTGCTAATTTTTTCTCTAGATTTATTATCCTATTTTCCAATTCTGTATTAGTATTTCACATTTTTATTGTTTAGTTATAGGTTCGTATTCTATTTCCATCCTTAAAAATTCTAGTATACTGGATGTACTTATAGTTCAAGATTGTGTTATTTCTATTTTTACTTTTATATCTGTTGATATTTTAGTAAAAAATGCTTGTATTTCAAATAAATTTGATGTTTTAATTAATTGATATGCTCATCAATCAAAACTAGCATATATTTTAAATTCAGTAACTCTTCCTACTGGAGTGAAATCTATTTTTATTCTTCTCCATATTTTTTTTCTTATACTATCTCAATTATTAAGTCTTTGTGTTTCAAGATATAAATTTGTTAAATTTACATATTGAGAATCTGAATTATTAGTATATTCATAATAAGCATCTCATCCTTGGCATATATATAAATCTCATCATAAATTTTCTATGCAAGTTATTTCTCAAGAAGATATATTTGATTGTATAAAATTATCGTAAAAATACCAAATAGTAGTTCATAATCTAGTGGAACTAGCTATATCGTAAACAAAAACTTTTTGAGTTCATGTTATTTTACTAGGCATTATAAAATATGCTTTTGAATTACAAACTACTCATAAAGCATCTTCTAAATCATATTCAAAAAACTCATCTTTAATTATATCACTTA
>SAAG01000194.1 GCA_010119095.1 Candidatus Altimarinota bacterium | reverse complement strand
AGATGTGACTGACTACCTAAAGGTACAATTTTGAAAGCGAATCACAACACTATGACGGGAGCGTGAAACCTGCTCACCGATGTGACTGACTACCTAAAGGTACAATTTTGAAAGCGAATCACAACGCCTTGGTCCCGTTCCTTGCTATGCTCTTAGATGTGACTGACTACCTAAAGGTACAATTTTGAAAGCGAATCACAACAACCCTTCCTTGTTATTCTTATATATGTCTGATGTGACTGACTACCTAAAGGTACAATTTTGAAAGCGAATCACAACATTTAATTTCTGCCTGATAACTCTCTCCTAGATGTGACTGACTACCTAAAGGTACAATTTTGAAAGCGAATCACAACCGTTTGCGTTTGGCTGTATTGCCTCGTGGAGATGTGACTGACTACCTAAAGGTACAATTTTGAAAGCGAATCACAACTCCTTCCACACACCCCCCCGAAAAGTCTGAGATGTGACTGACTACCTAAAGGTACAATTTTGAAAGCGAATCACAACTCCTGAGATAAACAAGTCTGTTGATTTCTCGATGTGACTGACTACCTAAAGGTACAATTTTGAAAGCGAATCACAACTGGCAACAAGAGGGGTTTAAGAGGGAAGAGATGTGACTGACTACCTAAAGGTACAATTTTGAAAGCGAATCACAACTAACCGGGAGATCTAATTCCTTAGCTATTAGATGTGACTGACTACCTAAAGGTACAATTTTGAAAGCGAATCACAACTGCCCTCTTGTATAGCTTTAACCTCTAACCGATGTGACTGACTACCTAAAGGTACAATTTTGAAAGCGAATCACAACTATACCTCTGACGAGTGCTTTAAGATGGCTGATGTGACTGACTACCTAAAGGTACAATTTTGAAAGCGAATCACAACACAAGTCTTGTATTGGACTTCTCTATTCCTGATGTGACTGACTACCTAAAGGTACAATTTTGAAAGCGAATCATAACTGCACAGTTTGGGCATCGAATAAATATGCAGATGTGACTGACTACCTAAAGGTACAATTTTGAAAGCGAATCACAACGGGATTCTTATCGTGTCCATCTTGACAATCGATGTGACTGACTACCTAAAGGTACAATTTTGAAAGCGAATCACAACTCACAGCAGCAGGATAAGTACCTATGAAAGGATGTGACTGACTACCTAAAGGTACAATTTTGAAAGCGAATCACAACACCGCAGCGACGGGTTGGAGTGTTACAGCTGATGTGACTGACTACCTAAAGG
>SAAG01000193.1 GCA_010119095.1 Candidatus Altimarinota bacterium | reverse complement strand
ATTTTTTTATGACAGAAAGATATGGTTTTGTTTCAACACTATACAAGCCATTTAGAACATTGGAAGATAGCATAGAAGGGTTGGAGTTTGCGAAGGAAAATAATGAGTCATGATTATATGAATCAATTTTCTATGATATGGAAAAGTTTTGATATATAAATGTATTGAAAAAGTATGTAGATGAAACTTTTCAAGCATATTTACTAAGTAAAATTATTTATGTAAATACATATTACCAAGAAGAAAAAAAATTTTTTCTAAATAATCTAAATGTATTAGATTATTTAGAAAAAAAATGATTAAATATGACTATAATAGAAACTTCTACTTTGACTAAAAGTGAATATGAAAAATATAAAAATTGAAAAATAAGTGAAAAAGAAATTTATAATAATATTAATATATTTTGGAATAGACTATACAATATTAATTGAATACATCAATGAATGTTTGGTAATAGTAATAAATTATATAAATATAAAAAAGTTGAAAATTGAGATTGGGAATTAATAGAAAATAATAAAAATTAATCAAAAAACTATGAGAAAGCTAATATTAGTATTATTGTTCATATCTTTATTGATAAATCAAGCACATTCAATAATGAGTTCAAAGGAAAGTAATATCTTATCAAATATAGATAAAAATCCAGTATGTGAAAATATCCAAGAGAAAGATATACCAACAATACTTATTCCTGGTATATTAGCTTCATGGTATAGTGAAGAGTGATATAAGGAAACATGAAATCAAGTAAAAAGATGGATTCCAGATCCTATAAATCATACTTATGATACTTTGATATATTCATTTAAAAAAAATTGATATAAGATTAAAGATGTATTTTATCAAGATGAATTTACTTTAAGTATAGATTGAACTAATCCAAAGTGATGATTATATGTATTTGGCTATGATTGGAAAAAGGATAATAAGATTACAGCAACATTACTTACACAACTTGTATGACTTATACTTAATGATTATGAGAAAGAAAATTGATGTAATATTTGAAAAGTGAATATAGTTTCTCATTCTATGTGATGACTTGTTGCTAGAGCTATGCTTGAAGATATGTAAAATCAATAAATAAAAAAACATAATAATTAATTTAACTTTTAAATAAAAGATATATGAAAATATTAAAAGAAACAATTTGAGAAAGGATAAGTAGAAATAAGGTATTATTTTGAATAATAATAATATCAATAATGGCAGTATTTAAATTATACGGTACATTTTATACGATTACAAT
>SAAG01000192.1 GCA_010119095.1 Candidatus Altimarinota bacterium | reverse complement strand
GCAGTAAGTCATACTTTTTCAGCTAATTCGATTCTTTTTAGTTTCTTTCAATCAGCATTATCCAAGTGGTGCAATATAATGAAATCATTGAAACCAAGTCACCCTAGCCTTCAATCCAGAGCCTTTAATAAAACCATATTAAACTTTGATACGGTTACTAGAAAATCTAAATTATTCTTCTCAATTTCTTTTTGTTTCATAAAATAAATAGTTAATAAGTACTTGATTACTCAAGTATATATCAAGTACTTGTTTTGTCAAAAGATTTGTTTTGTATTTTGAATTATTTAAATATAATATAAACGAAAATAAAATTTTAATAATCAAATTATGACAACTATAACACTAGAGAACAATGCAAAATTAAATAAAACAAGTTTCACAAATGTATATGAATTATATCAATATATTTGAGATACTTATATATTTCCTGATTTACAATTTAAATCAGTTGATGAATTAAATTTTGAAGAATTAAATGAACTTAAAAAAGCTAGAAATGATAATTCTAAATTATTAAATATATAATTATGTTTATTATTTCTAGTATTTTTGAAAAAGATTATATTTTGGATGATTTAAATAAAAGATGACTTTTAAATCAATACAAAAAATCAAAAGAATTCATAATTGCCTGAATTTATTGAAAAACTGATTTAAAACTTAGAAAACCTGAAAAAGATTGAATATATAGTTTTAGAATCAATAAACAATTCAGGGCATTTTGTTATTTGCAATGAAATAATTTAGTAGTTTATAAAATTGATAATCACCAATAATTATGCACCACACACTTACAAAACTTATAGAACTATCTGATAATTGGATTCAATACTATGAAGATGACCAAAAAAGTGATAATCCAAAATACAGTGATTTCTATAAATGATGGGAAACATACTTCAACTGAATTATAAGTGAAATGGATGAAGTTAAAGAACAAATAAAACCAGATAACAAAGTATATTTAGAAGATGAGCTTTGAGATGTACTTTGGTGATATATCTGTTTACTTCAGATATTTGAAAAAAATTGATACATAAAAGACACAAAAAAAGTATTTGAAAGATGCTACAAAAAACTTAGTGAGAGAATAGATGCACACAAAAAACAAGACTCGACTACATACTGATCATGGGTAGAAACTAAAAAGAAACAAAAACAAGAGTTATTTGATGAACATAATTGCTTGTATGGTTGTGTTAATAAAAAAGAAAGTTAATATTAACTTTCTTTTTTATTAACTTTTACCTCAAATCTATCGTTCA
>SAAG01000191.1 GCA_010119095.1 Candidatus Altimarinota bacterium | reverse complement strand
TTAAAATTCAAGAACTTCCTCTCTTTTAAAGATGAGGTAGTTTTTTCATTTGAAGCAACATCCGATAAATATCTTGAAGACTACTATGTTGCAGAACCGGAACCTGGTGTCAGAATCCTCAAAATGGCCATGATATACGGAGCAAATGCATCTGGCAAGAGCAATGTATTGCACGCCTTTGATTTCGTTAGGAGCTTTGTTAAACGAATCCCTAGTCAATCTGAAAAGTCTACTGAATTTATTCCTTTTAAATTTGTTGATAATCAAGACTTGCCTGGTAGCTTTGATATGATTTTCTATATTGAAGGTACTAAATACAAATACTCCCTCGTTTTAGATGAAGAAAAAGTTCATTCAGAAATACTCCATTATTATCCCGGAACTCAACCTGCAATTATTTTTGAAAGAACTTTAGATATTAAAAACGATACTTCTATCCTAAAATTTGGCTCAAAAATAAAATTGTCAGACCAAGCAATTGAGGCAATACAACTGAAAACTTTAAAGAATATGTCAGTATTTGCGGCATTTACACAAGTGAACATTTCGTTACCTCAATTAAACATTCCATTGAATTGGTTTAGAAAACAATTTATGCCAATGATTGATCCATATTCATCACTAACAAATTATTCAGATAGTTATATTAAAAAGGACGAGAGAGTTAAAAATCAAGCTCTTGACTTTATCAATAAGGCTGATTTTAATATATCTGCTGTTTCTTTCAAAAAACAAACAACTTGGCTGGATGATGAAGTCTTAAAATTGATAGAAGCTGGCTCAATGCCTGATGAACAAAAACATAAACTTCTAAATGAAAAGGCTATTCATATTGATAAAAGACTTTTTGAACACAAAATCATAATTAATAACAAAGCAAAATACTATTCGCTACCTGATGAACTTGAATCAAAAGGTACATTGAGATATTATGGATTGTCTGCACCGTTCTTTAATGCTATTTCTAATGATTCATTTTTATCAATTGACGAAATTGGAACAGCATTACATCCATTGCTTGTTATGCATTTTTTGAAAGAATTCTTAAAAAAGTCCAATAAAGCACAATTGCTTTTTTCAACTCATAATGATTCTCTTTTAAGTGAAAAAGATATTATTAGGAAAGATGCCATCTGGTTTACAGAAAAAGATAAACAAGGAATAACTTCTCTTTATTCATTATCGGATTTTAATATCCGGAAAGAGTTATCTTACTACAATGCATATAAGCAGGGTAAATTTGGTGCAATACCCAATTTAAATGAATA
>SAAG01000190.1 GCA_010119095.1 Candidatus Altimarinota bacterium | reverse complement strand
AGCAAAAGTTGAAAAGACCATTCTACGATCAAGTACTTTATATATCTCATTGTATACCATATAGTGCAATATATGATCTCTAAATACTGGAGAATATATATATCTTTTTTTAGAATCTATTAAAACTATTTGTTTATAATCTCAGTGTATATATGTTTTTGTTTTTAAATCATCCAATAACTTTAATAATCTTGCTTCTAATTGTTGCTCAAACAAGTAAACCTCTTGTTTTTCTTTTCTTGATTTTCTCGCATTTTTATATGCGATCATCAAGTTTTTATTACATAGAAAACTCATTTTTAATTATAGTGATATCAATTTTAAAATCTATGCTTTAAAAAGTAAATTTACTCTTAAAGACAGATTAGATAAATCATTTTTTAAGTTAGTAATTTCAGTTTCCATTTCTCTCATTTCTGTCTTCATTTCTATTTGTTCTTCAAAAAACATCTTTGTTTGAGTCGCAACAGTTTCTTCCAAAAAATATTGAACTTTATCAATTTTCTTATCAATAGATATATTAAAAGCTTTCTGTTCCTCGTTAAATTTCGTTTGCTCTTGTATAAAAGATAATAAAATCTGTTTTAATTCTCATACTTCTGACATAATTTCTAAAAAATTAATGGATAAATTTTAAAAAGTATATATTAAAGCACTTAAATTGCAAATCAGTTTTGTATTAAATTTGTATTAAATTTTTAAGTAGTTAGTAATCATTTTTGCTTTGGTTTGCTTTCTACTCGGGTTTAATTATAGTTTTTTACTCATACATTTTAACTAGTTAAATCCCCCCTAAGCAAAAATCAACAAGTATCCGAAAAATTACTTAGAACAGCGGAAACCAACATCACGAATCGTATTACCAGCCGACCGACCCAAGTGCAATGCGAAGACCCCAGCAGAGGTACTACAACCCGCATTCGCTCCACGAAGGAAAACTCTATTATTTCATCAAGAGGGATATGAATATATTCTTCATATACCATTATTTGCATTTAAATTTGTTATTTTTGGTCAAAACTTAGCATATGTATAAGGAGATACAAAACTACAAGTTCATCAGGCTGCTCAATCAGTTCATGCAAAACTATACCAATTATTTCATCAACATGCATTTCATTGCATTGTTGCAAAATCTGTTCACATAGAGTTTAGAGTATTAGCTCCATTTACATGCTCCCATACATTACCTGCTAAATCCCAGATAATCTCTCAATTTGATAATTGTAATTGTCTTTTAGAATCACAATCTGATTGTTTAGTTGATCACCATTTTGTTGT
>SAAG01000189.1 GCA_010119095.1 Candidatus Altimarinota bacterium | reverse complement strand
ATTTTTTTTGATTATCTCTTTAAATCTATCCTCAACTATCTGTTCTTCAGGCAAGTTTTCTGGAAAACCAGAAATCTGAGCAATTTTTATTGTCATAAATGTTATTAATTAATAATGAATAAATCTATTTTATATAAATATAGTTTTAAATCAATACTATTTTTTTCCAGTAAATATCTAAAAAAGTGTGCTTGAAAATAATGAAAAGTCTTAGTTTATTTATACTCTATTTCTTTAATAAAATCTATTTTTCAGTCTGGTTTTTTATAATATATTTTATATTTTCATTTTTCTATAAGTGTAACTGAATGGTATCTTACAGTTTTCTTATCAATTAATCTCGATTTCTGATACACTGTAATAATAATATTTCTTCAATCTTTTTTATCTTCTATTTTACTACATCAATACCACTCATCGGACGATAGTACTTCTATATTTAATATATTATTTTTAGTAGTTAAATTAAAAAAAATTTTATTGTATTCTCTAATTTGTCCACTCCATATAAAATATATATACCATATCACTATTATTAGTATAAACAAAACTAAGAAAACCCAGAAAATAATTTTATTGCTATTAATAATTTTTACAATGTTTGTCATTTTTTTATAAATTATTTAATAAATTTTTTATATGACTTAAATAAAGATAAATCAATTATTAAAAATAATATCATTATTGAGAATGACATTAAATATGAATTAAATACAATTCATAAGCAATCTAAATCTTTAGGTTTATTTATAGAACAACTAAAAATATATGTTGTTCATATATAATATGTGATTTTGTATATTAATAATAGTAAAACTATATAATATAATAATATTTTAATTTTTTTCATAATATTTGACTTAAAGTATAAAAAAGTGTGCTGAAAATCTATTTTTAGTCTATTTAAAGGTAATATTTAGTTTAAATTAGCACACCTTTTTGAGTTTTAGCCCCTTTTTTGAGTTTTAGCCCAGATTTTTAATTTATCTTTATATTAAAATCATTAGATATTCATCTCTCAATATTATCTAAATTGCTTTTCTTTTCTTCAAATTTTCAATTTATATATCAAATTGAAGAAACAATAATGATTAATAAAAAAATCCAACTAAAACTTATAATTATATATTTTTTACTTTTTCTTGATAATTTTAGTATTATATACTTAACAAATAGTAATAACAAAAATATAATTATTCAAATTATTATACTATAAACTTCTTCTATACAGCCTGAAGATGCTCAACACCCTGATTTTTCTATAATGAAATTGTATAAAAAT
>SAAG01000188.1 GCA_010119095.1 Candidatus Altimarinota bacterium | reverse complement strand
GAATGAGTTAAAGATGTACTTGAATTAGTTTGAATAACATCAATTATTCCAATCGCTGATAGAGAAGAAGAAGCTGTAATAGCAATTAATTGAAGTTCTACAGTTCAATAATAAAATATCCAAAAAAAATCTTCCAAATTTGGAAAATTTTTTTTTATAGAAAACTATTTAATCTTTCTTGAAACTTATCTATAGAAAAATCTTTAGCTCTTTTTTCACAATCAAGCTTCATTTCTAAACATTTTTCTGGTGTCAAAATCTTGACTGATGCAACTATATCACCTATCTTTGCTTCACTTCCTATCAAAACACCTGTTTTTCAATCAATTATACTTTCTTTTAATCATCATTCATTTACTCATACAACTGGTTTTCAGGCTGCCATACTTTCCACAGGACTCATACCAAAATCTTCATTTACTGGGATATAAATAGTAGCTATACTATTCCCTACATAATCAGTAAATCCAACATTTCATGGAAGAGTTATAAATTCTATATTATTATATCCTTTAGCTAGATCCATTACTTCTTGCCTTTGTGGATCATTTTCACCATAAATCACTACAAGCTTTTTATCTTGCAACATTTTAAATGCTTCAACAATTCTGTCAACTCTTTTTACTGTGGAGATCCTTGCAAAGCTTAGATAATAATCTCATTGTCAAACATATTTAAATTCTTTTAAATCAACAGGTGGATACAAAATCTCAGCATCAATTCAAAGAAACTCTTTAATTCTATCTTTAGTATTTTGTGAATTTGTAAGTATCAAATCCATTTTTTTTATATCTCTCTCATATAAAGTTTTGAATATAAAAAATCCGATTTTAAAAAAAGGTCTAACTAAAAAATTGATTTTCTTAAGATAAAGTTCATTTAAATCATAAATATATCTAGGAGGAGTATGACAATAATAAATCTTTTTTTGAGCATTTGAACAATTTCTAACAGCACTTATACAATCTCAACTAAATATCACTGTATCATAACTCTTTAGAAACTTTGTTTTAAATAAAAATGCCCATTTAAGTTTCAGATGTCTAAATCATTTTTTAAATATCTCACTTGATACAGAAATCATTTTTCATTGAAATCATTCTTTTCTTAGATCAAAACTTCAAGCACTAAAAAAACCAGATGCTATATCAGCACCAAGCACTTTTCACATCATAATTATAAGTCTTTCTCATCATCATTTGTAAAGAAATGTATCGTGTAATATTATTATTTTATTGCTCATTTTTATTTTCTGTTAGTTTTCATAAATTATCTTTTATTCT
>SAAG01000187.1 GCA_010119095.1 Candidatus Altimarinota bacterium | reverse complement strand
ATGATTATTAGACTACAGACAAATAGAGCAGTATTGAGTACATTATTTAACCCTGTATATGATTCGATTCAGATAAATAAGACTAGAATATTGGTTCAGACTAAAAATAAAAAAATGTCTATACAGTTATATCAGCTATTAGAAAAGGATATATATGAACTTCCTGAGACTAATGTAGATATGTATGATGCTGTAGTCAGTAATAATGTTGGTCTTAAAAATGATGGTTACATTATACTTGATTTAGATAAAGAGGAAATGAAAGATTTTATTGATAGTTCAAGTATACTCACTCCAAATAAAACAGAAGATTTGAGATTTAATGTTAAGACCAATAAAGACAGACTAGTTGTGTATTCAGAAGATTATATCAAGAATAATTTTGAATATACTTTTACTTCAGTATTAGGTGATAAAATAAAGATTGACACTAAATATGATTATAATCTAGTTGATGTTATGAGTAAAATTTTAAAGTTTAAAGATTATGATATTAGTACTCTTATCAGTAATCCAGTAGTATCGTTTACAATAACTTCTGAAAAAGAAGGTATAACATCAACAATAAGTGTACCTGCTCAGAAAGATTAATATAAATTATTAAGTGATAATCTACATTAATGATGTAAGTTAATTAGTGTAGATTATCTTTTAAGGAGTTAATTATGTGAAAGTTTTAATATTAGATTTTTTCAATATATTAAAAAGATATACTTATGCATATGATATAACTAAGCTTAGTGAAGGAGAATTAATAGATAAGTTAACATTTAATATACTTAATAGAATATGTGATACTGTTAACATATTAAAACCTGATGTTGTGTTTATTTGTTCTGATAGTGGTAGAAATAAAAGAGCAATAGCATTATCTTCAGGTACATATAAAGCTAATAGAAAAAGAAGTAAGTCAATGACAGATGAAGAAAAAGAAAAGAGTTATGTTGAGTATATAAAAAATATGATGCTGACACTACCTTTTCCTTTTATTGACATTAAAGATACTGAAGCAGATATGATTATATATTGTCTTACTGATTATATTAAAAAATTGGATAGTAAAATTCATATTACTATTGCTAGTTCTGACTCGGATTTTATTCAATTATTAGATAAAAATGTTAACATATATGATTGGTACAAGAATGATATTAACATTAATAATTGGTATGTTAAGTATAAGAAATTTGATGAGAAATATTTTAATTCAAAAAATTACGCTCTAGCAAAGTCTATCACAGGAGACCCTTCTGATAATATTAAAGGAGTACAAAATTTTGGTTGGGG
>SAAG01000186.1 GCA_010119095.1 Candidatus Altimarinota bacterium | reverse complement strand
AGATAAAATTAGCAGTTATAGCATTTTGACATTAAAGCCTTATAGATAATAGCAGCATACAAAACAGATGGCTCTAAAGAAAGTAAATTCTCTGTTTTACTAATTAATTTCTTGTCACTCAAAAGCTAGAAGATTTATATAAAACCAGAATTGCTATTTTAAATTAATAGTAATAAATAATTTGGAATAGTAATTGTATTACAAAGAGTTATTCAAACATAAACTATAAACCAAAGGAAAATGAAAGGCTTTTTTCTGTCAATTTTGGCAATTTTTACTATTAATAATTTAACCGCGCAGAAGTTAGAAATAACTGTTGTAGATTCAAATAGAGAAACTCTTCCATTTGCAAGTATATATATAAATAACATTCTTGCTAATGTAACAGATTCTGAAGGTATCGCTTATGTTACTTTTGATAAGTTAAAGTATGGCGACACAATATCATCTACCTATATTGGTATGAAATCGTCTTATATCATATTTGATAAGCAAATCCACAATGAATCAAAATGTACTATTATTTTGGATAATAACTTTTCATATGAACTTAACCCTGTATTGATAAAAGCAACAACTAAAGATGATTGGAAATTTTTTCACAAAAACGTAAACACCTACAGTACTTTTCTTTACGATAATTGTATTGTAATTGGCAATTTCAGGGCAGAAGTTGAACTATCCAGTGATCAAATTCCTCAAAATATAGCAGGCACATTTGAGCTGAAGAACATTATACCTCAAAAAACTAAAGGTGGTGATTTCTTTAAATACTATTTTGCAGGACTTCCTGAAATAAATCCATCTTTAAAAGATACCGTTTTAAGTAATAAATTAATGACATCTATAAGTAGATCAATTAATATAGCATGTCAATCAATTTCTCGGATTCATTGGGAACATAATTCAAATTCCAAATACTCTATCGTAACATATTTAGGTGTTAATAATAATTATAATTATTTCAGAATTGTTTATACGGATGGGAAAAAGGGATCTCCTAGTTACCAAATATTACTATCTGCAGACAAAGACAATAAGGAAATTAAAACTATATCATCAAATTACTACACTCGTTTTTTATCTGCCGATTGTATTAAAAGTGAATTCAAAAAAGGCAATAGAAGGCTAGTATTAACAGTGCCCTCTGAGATTGAATATAATCTTGAAGAGCAGAAAGTCAAATCTATGATTAAATTGACATTATCAAGTTTAACTTTTCAAATAGTAAACTAGTCCCCGTTTTTGAAATCGGGGACTAAAACAGTGAAACTCTATGGCACTCTATGATACTCTATGAGACT
>SAAG01000185.1 GCA_010119095.1 Candidatus Altimarinota bacterium | reverse complement strand
GCCTATACTTTTTGCGTTCTTGACAGTCTTCTGGCTGCTCTGCAGCGTAGAGATGTTTTTATAACCCCGAGTTGGAGATATGCAGATCCGCGTGCGGGATTGCTTTCTGGGCGGGAATGGGAAGCCACCCGACCGGTGATTTGTCGCACTCTCGGGTTATCTTATCAGCCCGCACCAATACTGTCTGCAATAACTGAAGAGTTAGATAACACCTATCGAGCGGTATTGAAACGACTTCCCAATAATCCGGCGGTTCGTTTTGAAACAGTAAACGGAAAATCAGATCTCATTTTGAGTCCCCTCGACAAACTAGAAGAATCGACAACTTTGAAAGCACTTCGCAAGGCTGTGATTAACTACCTGCCGCGGGTTGATTTGCCAGAAATCCTTTTGGAAATAGAGGCTCAAACAGGGTTTTCAGAGGCATTTACTCATATTTCGGAGGCTCGATCGCGAACAGAGGATCTGAATGTCAGTCTTTGCGCTGCACTCCTGGCAGAAGCCTGCAACACCGGCATTGAACCATTGGTTCGGAACGACACTCCGGCGCTTCGTCGAGAGCGGTTGTTATGGGTAAGTCAAAATTATATTCGTGATGAAACATTGGCTATAGCCAACGGCAGACTTGTTTCTGCCCAGAACAAAAATCCTCTGGCGCAAGCCTGGGGTGGCGGAGAGGTTGCATCAGCTGATGGTCTTCGCTTTGTGGTGCCTATTCGAACAATCCATGCACGCCCTAACCCTAAGTATTTTGGCATTGGTAGAGGAGTGACCTATTACAACCTTGTTTCCGACCAGTTTACCGGATTAAATGCCGTGGTTGTTCCTGGCACATTGCGTGATAGCTTGGTTTTACTTGCGGTGGTGCTCGATCAGCAAACAGAACTAATGCCAACTGAAATCACAACCGACACGGGGGCCTACAGTGACGTTATTTTCGGGCTTTTTAGATTGCTTGGATATAAATTCAGCCCACGGTTAGCTGATATCGGCGGCACTCGGCTCTGGCGAATTGATTCCCAGGCTGACTATGGAGTTCTCAATGAAATGGCTCGACAACGAGTTAATCCTGATCTCATCGCGCAAAATTGGGATGACCTCCTGCGATTGGCCGGATCCCTCAAGTTAGGACGAGTGCCGGCAACCGGTATCATGCGAACGTTGCAGGTCGGTGACCGACCTACCAGATTAGCCCAGGCTTTGGCAGAGTTTGGGCGAATTGAAAAAACTCTTCACGTATTGACTTACATCGACGATGAAACCAAGCGCAGAAACACATTATTACAGTTGAATCGTGGTGAAGCTAGACAT
>SAAG01000184.1 GCA_010119095.1 Candidatus Altimarinota bacterium | reverse complement strand
AAACATACAGGTCAACAGTAGAGTTTTTTGAAAAATTATTAAGACTTCTCCACCCGTTTATGCCATTTATTACAGAAGAATTATGGCAAAATCTTGACATCAAAAGTTCTGAAAAGAGCATAATGATTTCCAAAATGCCTTCTCCCTCATATTATGAACCACAGTATATTAACAGCGCTGAAATCTGTAAAGAGGCAATTGTTAACATCAGAAGTATAAGACAATCAAAAAACATATCTCCAAAAGAGTCTCTTTTGTTATTTGCTAATAAAGATGCAGTTCCTGCTGAATTGTTCTCCTTTATTAATAAAATGGCTAACATTAAAGAAATCCTTCCAATCTCTCAGAAAGAAGTAAACGGTGCAGGAGCCTCTTTTATGATTGGAACAATAGAATTTTTTATACCTCTTGATAATTATGTAAATAAAGAGGAGGAGATAGTCAAAATTGAGGAGGAGTTAAAGAGATTAAACTCATTTCTCAATGGTGTGAATAAAAAACTTGAAAATCAAAAATTTGTAGAGAGTGCTCCTAAAGATGTAGTAGAATTGGAATACAAGAAGCAAAAAGATGCAATAACAAAAATTGAAAAATTGTTATCCTCAAGGGAAGAACTTATTAAATCCTGATGTTTCATAACATTGTCATATATAATAGAGTATTGCAGATGGTTATATTATCTGTACTCCTCTTCTCTTGTGATAAAGTCTCAAATCTTAGTGATTCAAATCAAATAGAAGAGGTTATAATTGAAGATGTACTACCGGCTCACGTCATTCTGGATAAACCTGCTCTAACAGAAGGGTTAATCACTATTCCCGTAAAACTAGGTAAATATTACTTTCCCATAAAAGTTAAGCTTGATTTTAAAACAAGTCATAATGGTATAAAAATTTTAGGAATTGACAATGATGGATACATTGAATTTCAAGAGTATTCTTCGGTTAAATCAGTTTATGTTGTTTCTGAAAGTGGACTAACTAAAAGCTATGATATTAAACTGGATGTGTTACCATCAAACGAGATATCTGAGATTATAAGTTTCTATACAGGTGAAATTGCCGGCCCTGTCGGAACGGAAATTTCAGAAGAGGGGTATCCAAATCCAACGAACTCCACAGTGACATTGTTTTTGACAAGCTCACAGTTCCCGTTAACAATCAAGCCTTTAATTAAAATCTCAAAAGGAGCCAAAATTACGGGTTGGAGTACAGGTGAATCAATAACATTTATGTTACCCGAGGAAACAAAAAAATTAAAATTAATAAGTGAGAGCGGACGAGAAGAAGAGTGGAGAATCATAATAAAAAATGC